>RPPU01000256.1 GCA_003819975.1 Desulfobacteraceae bacterium | reverse complement strand
TGATCTCTGTGCCTCTGTGGTAACAAGATCTTAGTTAATCTTTTTCAATCCGCTTTATCCGGCTTGAAATCGGCTTGCAGGAAATCGAAACGGTTCAGATGGGCCAGCCACCATTCGCGGGCTGCGAGGTTCGGCTCCGCAATGGACTGCAAGCCGCGAATCCATTGGACATAATCTTCAAGAGTGGTGCATTGAGCCACTTTTTCAAACCGGCAGCTGTGGGCGGCATAGCGGCCCCGGAGCAACATGCGGGTTTGGATATTGGGGTTGCCGTCCCAAGCCCAGGGACGAATAGTGCCTTTGCAGGCATCCATCAAGCGATCCAATTCCTCTTCAGAGAGAAAACCGTGAAAATTCAGGTTCTGCAGGTCGGGCCGATTGAAGCGGTCGGCTTTTTCCTGGCCCACAATATGAAATTCGACTTCGGGACAGGCAGCGGCAATCGCAAAGAAAAGATCGGCCTGGATATAGGCATCGTCGCCGCTGCGCCAATAAACCAGAATACGCGCGGGCCCGGCCGGAAGGGGCAGCAGTTTGATATCGTTAAACGGCCGGTTGAGCATGGGCCGCACTACGGAGTGGATGCCTAATCCGGCCAAGAGTTCTTTTTGGTGTTGGGCCTGGCAAACATGCAGGGCCGGCAGACTTTGAACGATTTTGACCCGTTCCGGCAGGCGCGACATGGTGCGCACGTCTGCTCCGCGCCAGTTGACGATCTTGCGGCCCTGATGAGCCTGGAGCATAAAATAGTCGCAATCAAAGTACAGACCGAAAAACCAGACCGGCTTGTCCAGGTGCAGGGCGGGAATGTAATGTTCCAGGTTGAGCAGACTTCGGGCGTTTTCGCCGTGCATGCGGATTCCGGGAGAATAGTAAAGCTTCCAAGGCAAGGGTTGGGGCTTGGCGACCCTTTGGGGGGCCGCGTCTTCGGCTTCAGCCAGCAAATCCCGAAATTGATTGCGTTGGGGGTGGCGGGCAATGATCGTTTTAAGATAAGGCACGGCTTCATGCAACAGATTAAGAGTACGCAGTAGATCGGTGAAATTGAGCAGGGCTTCCTGGTGAAAGGGGTCAATGGTCAAAGCGCGGGTTAAGTATTCGATCGCCAGGGTTGTGTCGCGCCGTAAAAAGGCAATGACGCCCAGGTTATTACAGGCCTCGGCATTCTGCGGATCCAGGCGCAGGGATCGGGTAAAAGCCTCTTCAGCGCCCTGATAATCGCCGGTTTGGAAGCGTTCTTCGCCCATACGGATGTTTTCCTGAATTCCGGTGTCGATCATGAGCAAGTTCCCCTTAAAAAATCGTTAGGAGGGCAGGCTCCGCCCCCTTGGTTACCATTCGGATAAATGATGTAACCAATTAAAATAATTATATAATTTTATATTTTTTTCGATCGGGTTCGTTCCCTAACTTTTATTGAACGAAACGCAAAAAATCGGGTTCAGTATCCGGTAATGGATTATCCGAAAATCCAGAACCCTTACTTAAAGTAAGCAATAATTGTGCAAGCTAAGTTCGGATGGTTTTTCTTTTGATTTTAAAGGGGGGGGGTTGAAAAGAGGCGGATCCGGACTGCATTTTATATGGGGCGATCCTCGCAGTCGCTCATTTTGAAACGGGCGATTTTGAAAACACAGAAAACCGAAAGCAAATAAAAAATTGATTCGTAAATTACAATGAGTTAGATTGATGTCGTTATAATCAAACAAAAAAAGGTGTCATTTGGAAAGAGGACTCTTATGATCTTGGTTAGCGCCTGCTTGGCGGGTATCCGCTGCAAATGGAACAGCGAAATCATTGAGAACGATGTCGTTATGAATCTGGTTAAGAACGGGGAAGCGGTTCCGGCTTGCCCGGAGCAACTGGGCGGATTAGCGACACCGCGCGAGCCGGCGGAAATAGTGGGCGCTAAAGTGCTGACAAAAACCGGAAAAGATGTAACGGAAGAATATCTTTTGGGAGCGAGGGAAACATTAAGGATTGCCCAACAATATAATTGTGAGAAGGCTATATTAAAAACCAGATCGCCGTCGTGCGGTTCCAATGGAATATATGATGGAACCTTTTCCGGAAAATTAATTTCAGGGGACGGCGTCACGGCGAAGTTATTGAAAGAAAACGGAATTAGCGTATTGTCGGAAGGCGAGCTATGAAACGATTATAAGAAAGGACAGTGATCTTTCCGTTTGAAAGGAATCGCAATGGAAGTAAATAAAGCAGATTGGAAAAAGTTCAGGAATTCGCTTGAAATGTGGAGAGAGCGTTACCTTAAAAGAAAAAATAATGAAATAAGGGCGATCCTCGGCAGTAAGGACCTGGATGAAACCGGAAAATTCTGGAATATTGCTGAATTTCAAAAAACGGAGATAAAAAAATTACGGAATTGTCTTGATAATTATACCAGGTCAAACATGACTTTGCATATGGCTCTTATGAAAGAATACGGGATGATCGATCCGGAAGATATAAGGGAATTTAGCGTGGAAATGCAAAAGCATATAGAAAGGATTCCTTTTTCTTGATTTTGCCGTTTGGTTGAAATTGCAGGTAAGCGTTTTCTGCTTTCTAATAGAAATACTGCCTTTTGATGGCGGTATTTTTGTTTGTCCCGATCCGGAAGTTTTCACCGCAGAGGCGCCGAGGACACAGAGAAGAAATGATTTGAAAAAAACATTTAACGTTGGGGTTAACTCCCTAAAATTTTTCGAGTTTTTGCAAAGGAGCATGAATAAAAATAGTATATTCTTTACTCCTCATTTCTTCTCTGCGATCTCCGCGCCTCTGCGGTGAACCTTCGGATCATCGGTTCGATAATGCGAACCCAGGCTGTTTTTGCGCAGCAAGGCGGCGCGGGTGACGGCTTCCATTACCATAATGGCCTGAAGCGATGTGATTTTTAATGAAGAAAGGTGCTTCATGGTCCGGATATCGTTTCGGGCGCGGTCCAAAAAAGCAAGACATTCGGTGAGTCCGGATTCGGAGCGTAGGATCATCACTTCTTGCGAGAATTTTTTGCGCGTCGCCATAAGAATCTCGTCGACCGGTTCCCGATCCGAATGATTCTTTGAAAGGCGCAGGCGACGAAGTTCGGGAGGAACTACCGGCCGGGGCAAGGCCTTTATCCTTTTGGCATATAAAGCCGCGGCCCGGCCGGCGCGCGCGCCGAAGACTTGGGTGGCGGCCAGCAGGCAACCGCCGATGCGGTCGGCGCCGTGCGGGCCGGCGGCGATTTCACCAGCCGCATAAAGGCCGGGTATGGTCGATGCGGCTTGGGTATTGATCCGGATGCCGCCGTTGAAGGCTTGGGCCAAGTGCAGTACTTCTC
Organism: Desulfobacteraceae bacterium; assembly: GCA_003819975.1. The sequence continues at coordinate 3,326 of RPPU01000256.1, read as the reverse complement.
TGGGGTCCGGGACCGACGAATCATGGTAAAACACTTTTTCATTCCTCAAAAACGATTCGGCTATGGCGCGATCGATCAGACCGGAATCGTCCCGGCTCGAAAAAGGGGCATGCGCTTGCCTCAGGGATAGAGCTCGTTGCCGGAGCCGGTTATTCGGCAAAGCCGTGCGGAGCAAGTCCTGGCCGGCGGGATCGGTTATGGCTTGCGGTTCCCGCAGGCGATTCAGGGGCAGCAGTCCGAGTTTCCGGCCTTGACGGAAGCCCAATAAAAACTGTATAAATTCCAGGTTTTTCATTGTTGCTCCGGCGGCAAGCGCCCAAGCATAACCGGAGCCGGTTTGGCCTACCGGGCCGGCTTGAGTCAAGAAAAGGCCGGATCCGCCGCCATTGGCCAGGATAACGGCCTTGGCGCGGGCCAGAAGTATTTCACCAGTCGGAGTCACGCCCCAGGCGCCCCGGCAGCAACGGTCGGACATGATGAGGCCCAGAACAGAGACGTTAAGGGTGGCGGCGCCGGAACGGCGCAGCATTCTTCCGAAAGTTGTCCGAATGTTTTGGCGGTCCAAGGCCAAGAATGCACGGGGTGTCGAACTGAAGCAACCGGGAACGCGTAGAAAACGATTTTCCGCGTCTGTTTTCAAAATCAAACCATATGCCAACAAATCCTGCAGGCACGGTCCGGATTCTTCCGCCAGAATACGCGCCAGCCGGGGATGGGCGCAGCCCAAGCCGGTTTGAATGATTTCGTCGTAAAACCTTTCCAGGTTGCGGACCGTGCGTTCGGCGGCCGGCAAGGCCTGATATCCCCAACCGCGGCCCAGACCGGCAAAAGTGGCGCCGTGAAAGGTCGGGCGGCCTTGCGTCAGCAGCAGAACGTCCGCGCCTGCCCCGGAAGCAGCGAGGGCGGCCCTGATTCCGGCCGCCCCGCCCCCGATCACCAAAACATCGGTTTGTCGTGTTAGGGTTGTCTGCAAACGATCTTCGACAAGCTCAGGGTGAACGGGGAATAGCTCTCAAAAAAGTATGCAACGTTGGGGTTAACGTAAACCATTTTGAAGGCTTTGTTCTTTCAGCCAGGCCCGGGCGCGCCAGGCGCAGCGTTTGGATTCCTCCAGCAAGTTTTGATAACGATCGGGACGGTGCTGGCCGGTTTTGCGGTTATCGCCGTGTTCCCGCACAGAATAAAGAATCTTCGGCACATGTTGAAACCGGGCCCCGGCAATGGCGAACCGCAAGTAGTGGTCATAGTCGTTGGCCGAGCCATACTGTTCGTCCATCAAGCCGACCTTAGCGTGCCACTCGGAACGATAGAGATGGCTGACCCCCAAATGATACCAGCGGGCGAAGCACTTTTCAAAATCGTAATCGGGCAGGCGCATTTCACGCCGGATGCGGCCGCGGTCGTCCACCACATTCAAGTCGGAATAGACAAAATCCGCACCGGTCGTTTCCAGCGCCCGAACCAACTCTTCGATCATATGGGGATGCGGCAAATCGTCGCCCACGATATAAGTGCAATAGGCGCCGGATACCTGCTGCAAACCTTCATTGTAAGTCCGGGTGGGACCGATATCGGCGTCGAAAGAACGGATAACGATCGATCTGTTTTGCGGATAAACCGGATGTTCCTTGCGGATAATCTCGCCTTGCGGATTCATTTCCGCGACCGGTTCACAGCCGCATTCCGAGATCGTTTTTTGCAGATCGGCCAGGTAGTCCTTGGTGGCGTCGTTGGAACCGCCGTCCACGATAATTATTTCCAGATCCGGATAGGTTTGGAACAAACAGTGATCGACGCAAGCCGGAAGGTAATCGGCCTGGTTATAAGTCGGAATGACTATACTGACTTTCGTCATATTTAATTTCTACCATTGAATGTGATGCTGCAGCATCTTGGTGAATTTCTCGGAACCTTGCGCATTAAGGTGCGTGGTGTCGAAGAAATCATCATCTCGGAATAGACCGGAGCGGAGGTAATCGAGAAATTGAAATGAATATTTTTTTTGCGCGTCCGCAAGGATCCCATGAAATGATCGGACAAAACGATCCGGAACCCGGGCGGCATAGGTTTCACGAACCGGGGGGACCAGGACAACCGTTTTGACACCATGTTCTTCCAAAAGCGCTAGGAAAGCATGAAAAATTTCGATGTTTTCCCGAAGCGTTCCGGGATGGTCTTTATTGAAATCTAACCCGGTTTGATTTTCAGGCGGTTCGAAAAAAAGAGGGCCACCGCTTTCGATCCATTTTTCATTCAGTAATTTTATAGCGTCCTTTTTCATATCATAAAAACGGTTGAAGTAATTCTCCTTTAAAAGAGAATCGAAAATTTCCTTATGCTCGTAGAAATCGGCTTTTAAGGCGGGGTTACTGCGGAACGCATTCAGAATAAAAGCGTAGCGGAAAGCGCTCTCTTTGGGTTTGGACAGGGCCAGATCGTATTCAAAGCTGTAGTAAGCCAAGCCGATCAGGCAATACCGGAGGGGCGACGGTTCCTGGCGGCATTCCATGATCCATTTAACGATATGATAATCGTAAAAAAGGTCCTGGCCGTCCAGGGCGAAGTTGAACGTTTTTGATTTCAGAAAATACGGATTCACTGCGAACTGCGTGTAGGAGATACCCGTCACGATCGCCTCGATTTCCAGCGCCGATCGCTGATAACGTTCGAGTAGGTGTTTGAAATCGAAACTGAAATACCGGTTGATTCTTAAAATCCGGGCGGGAGCGACGCCCATTGCTTGCAACTGTTCCGCGATTTCCGCCTCATGCGTGGAGCCGATCACGACATAATCAAAAGGAAGACCCCTTATCGCGCAGGGATGAACGATTTTCCGGCCCCAAATCGTCCTGCCGACCTTGACGGGATCATTATCCGCGACGGCGATGACCTCCGCCTTGCCGGGGTCAATCAATTCATTGAGAATGTACCCGCCGCCCGAGGCGCCGAATATAACTATTTTTTTAAGGGAGGTTTTACGATGCATCGTAACGTTCCCGGCAGCAGTTATAGACGGCGACGTATTGAGCGGCGGTCTTCCGATGATCGAATTGCTTCAAGGCCCGTTCACGGGCCCGCAGGGCGATGTGTTGCCGCAGATCCGTATTTGAAAGCAGTTTAGCCGTTTTTTCCACCAGGGCGGTACTGTCGCACGGCGGAACCAAAAACCCTTCTTGTCCGTTATCCATCAGTTCCGGAATGCCGCCGACTCCGAAACTGACGATCGGCACGCCGCAAGCCAGGGCTTCCAGCACCACCAGCGGGCAATTATCGGCCAGCGGCGCATATAAAAAAACAGCAAGTTGCGCGTAAATCCCGGCCAGAAT
>RPPU01000255.1 GCA_003819975.1 Desulfobacteraceae bacterium | reverse complement strand
GGAAAAACAAAAGCAATAAGGAGGAAATGGGTTGATGGCGCTTACCAAGGAAAAAATGATCGACAATATCTATAATAATGTCGGCTTAAGCAAGAACCAGTCCCGAAAGGTTGTGGAGCAGTTATTCGAGATTATGAAAGAAAACCTGGAGAAGGGCGAAAATCTGCTTATCAGCGGTTTTGGAAAATTTAATGTGAAGGCAAAAGCCGGCCGGCGGGGCCGCAACCCGCACACGACCCAGGATCTGTTTTTACCGGCGCGCCGGGTCATTGTTTTCAAGAGTTCGGGCGCGCTTCGTAAAAAAGTCAACAACGGGATTTAAATTCTGACGATAAAAGAGCCTGCGAATCCCGATTCCTCAAGCTTTTTTTGAATTTGGCCGGCCTCAGCCAGGGTCTTGGACTTGGAGATATGGACCTTGAAAAAGGTGCGGTTATCCTGATCCGTATAAGGCAGAATATTGGCATACTCGTACTGGTTTTGAAAGCGATCAACCAGTTTTTGGGCGTTGTCTTTATTTTGAAAAGCGCCGATTTGTACGGTAAATTCTCCCTCTTTAAACTCAGGCAGTTCCACAACCGTGGTCGCATTATTCGGCTCTTCGCGTTGGGGCGCTTCTTTGGCTAAAGCGATAATTTTCACATCCGCCACACCGGGACCGATGAGATTGACCTCTTTACCGGCAGCATAGGAAAGGTCAATCGAGCGACCTTTGACAAAGGGGCCGCGGTCATTGATCCGCACGATCGTGAAGCTGTTATCGGCCAGATTGACCACTTTGACCACCGTATTAAACGGCAAAGTTTTGTGAGCCGCAGTATTTTTATGCATATCATAGATTTCGCCGTTGGAAGTAAGCCGGCCGTGAAATTTGTCCCCATACCAGGAGGCTTTGCCGGTTTCCACATAACCATCGGCATCGGGTAAAGGATAATATTTCTCACCAAAAACTTCATAGGGGGCTTGAACGGTTTCTCCTTGTTTGGGTTTGGGTATCAGAATGGTTTTTATGGGCCGGATGACCGGGGTACTCATAGGGATGCGGTGGTGTCGGCCGCAGCCGGATGTTAAGACCAGGAGGCTCATTAAAAAAATAAAAATGCCTAAATGGCTTTTGAAAATCATGGTGGGTCCCTTTCTCTAAAAAAAACGGGTTCATATTAGCAAATATTGCGATTTATTCAATTTTTTTCACTATCAATAGCCCTCTTGTCGTTTTTTATGGGCCGGATTCATTTCTTTTCCAGGCTTGTTTATTTTACTTGACAGGAAGTGTGGATTTTTTTAAATTTTTGCAATATAACTATAATGTGATTATAATGTAATCATTTTTATAAGACCCATTTTTCTGAATCAAATAAATGAGAAGAGGTTACTTATGCGATTAAAAGACAAAATTGCGCTGGTTACAGGAAGCAGCCGGGGGGTCGGCAAGGCGATCGCCATTGGTTATGCCAAAGAGGGCGCCAAGGTGATGGTCAATTATACCTCAAATGAAAATGCGGCCAAGGAAGTCGTTGAATCCATTAAGAAATTTGGTGGAAGCGCCATCGCGCTCAAGGCGGATGTGGCTAAAAAAGCAGAGGCGGAAAGCCTGGTGAAAGCCACGGTCGACCAATTCGGCGGGATCGATATTTTAGTCAATAACGCCGGTTTCACCCGTCCCGCCATGATGTCGAAAATGACCGAGGAACAATGGGATGAGGTCGTGGATCTGCATATGAAAGGAGCCTTTTTTTGCGCTCAGGCTGCAGCCAAACATATGAGTCAAAAAAAGAGCGGGAAAATCATTAATATCACTTCCCCGGCCGGCACGGTCGGCACGGTCGGTCAGATCAACTATAGCGCCGCCAAGGGCGGGGTGATCAGCATGACCAAATCCATGGCCCGCGAACTGGCCAAGGACAATGTCTGTGTCAATGTAATCTCTTTAGGCATTGTGGCCACGGATATGACCGAGAAAATCCGAACCGATGAAAAGTTAAAAGAAATCTACATGAACCGCATCCTGCTCAAACGCTTTGCCGAAGCTGAAGATATTGCCCCGGCTTTCGTATTTTTCGCTTCGGACAACAGCAGTTATATTACGGGACAATTGTTGTGCGTGGACGGCGGATACGGCATGGTTTAAACATTCGTTTCGGGCGGTTGGGTCGATAAGTTTTAAAAAATCCGTTTATCCGGAACAGGTCATTGCGAAGATGACGGCAATCGGGAAAAAGCGACCCATCGGTCTGAGTGGGGTTTTATTACAGGAGTACCAAATCAACACTTTCGAAAACAAGGAGGATAATCATGGGAGCAGTTCCTACAACGATTAAGACATGGCAGATGGTTCAGCCGACAACTTTTAACAAAGAAACCAAGGAAAGCACACCCGGCAAGTTGGCCAAGACCGAGATTCCGGTGCCGGAATTGAAACCCGGTGAAGTTCTGGTGGAAGTCGCGGGTTGCGGGGTTTGCCACACAGACCTAGGCTATTTTTATGACGGCGTACCGACCGTATCCAAACCCCCTTTGACTTTGGGACATGAAATCTCCGGCACGGTCGTGGCCGGCGATCAGGAATGGATCGGCAAAGAAGTCATTATTCCGGCGGTTATGCCCTGCCGTAAATGTATCCTTTGCAAGACCGGCCGCGGCAACCGCTGCCTGGCCCAGAAAATGCCGGGCAACAGTATCGGCGTGTACGGCGGTTTTTCGAGCCATATCCCGGTCCCCAGTGTCGATCTTTGTGAAGTCAAAAATCGCGGTAATGTGCCGCTTTCGCACCTGGCTGTTGTGGCCGATGCAGCCACTACGCCTTATCAGGCGGCCAAGCGCGCCAATCTGCAGCCGGGCGACAATGTGATCGTGGTCGGCATCACCGGCGGCGTGGGCCAATATGTGGGCCAGACCGCCAAGGCTTTGGGCGCCAAGACCGTGATCGGCATTGCCCGTAACAAAGAGAAGTTGGACCGCGCTCTGAAATTCGGCACGGATGTCGTGATCAATTCCACGGACAAAGACGCGGGCGCCATTTCCAAAGAATTCCGCACCATCTGCAAGGAGAGAGGTTTGCCCAACACCGGCTGGATCATTTTCGAAGTCACCGGCGCCAAAGCAGGTCAGGAGATCGCCCTGAACCTGTTGGGTTTCACCGGCAAGCTGGTGGTGGTCGGTTTCGGCATGGGCAAAGTGGATTTTTCCCTGGGCCGTTTGATGGCTTTTGACGCCGACGTCATCGGTACCTGGGGTTGTTTGCCCGAATATTATCCGATCGTGCTCGACATGGTTTTGAGCAACAAGATCAATATCAAGGAATTCGTGGAACTGCGGCCCATGAGCAGCATTGCCGAGACCTTTGCCGAAGCGCACAAGTCTCCGCCCATGAAACGAATTGTTTTAACTCCCGATTTTTAAGGAGTGCCGGATATAACAAGGGTCCCGGACTGCCGATGTCATTATGCAAAAGCACCCGGTACCCTTGTGTGATGAAACGTATAGGTTGGAATTTTATGTGTGAAGACAGCAACATTTTAAATAAAAAGGAGAAATGAATATGGCTTTAGAATGGATGCCAAAAGAAGGCGGAAAGAAAGATCATAACCGGTACGGTAAGGAGCATTGGGGTACATTTGACAAGGCGCCCTGCGTTGTTTTTGAAAAACGGCCTCTTACAGACCCTACCGGTAAAGTCGTCAACGGACTCAGCGTGGCCTGGATTACGTTGAATAACCCGACTCAGTTCAACTCTTATACGACCGAAATGGTCAAGGGCGTCATCGCCGGCATGGAAAACGCCTCCACCGACCGCGAAGTCGTGGCCGTGATCTTCACCGCCGTGGGCGCCAATGCGTTCTGTACGGGCGGCAATACCAAGGAATATTCCGAGTACTACAGCAGCCGTCCCGACGAATACGGTCAGTACATGGAGCTCTTTAACAATATGGTGGATGCCATCCTGATGTGCAAAAAACCGGTTATCTGCCGGGTTAACGGCATGCGCGTCGCCGGCGGCCAGGAAATCGGTTTGGCCTGCGACATCGCCATTTCTTCGGACTTGGCCATTTACGGTCAGGCCGGTCCGCGTCACGGTTCTTCACCGGCCGGCGGCAGCTCCGACTTCCTGCCCTGGTTTCTGGGTATGGAAGACGCCATGTGGAACTGTGTCTCATGCGAAATGTGGTCGGCTTACAAGATGAAAGCCAAAACCTTGATCAGTAAAGTCGTGCCGGTGCTCAAGGACGACAAAGGCAACTGGGTGCGTAACCCCCAAGTCGTCACCGACAAATATGTCGACAACGGCGAGATCGTTTACGGCGAAAACAAGACCGGGGAAGAATTCAAGAAAGCCCGCGAGTGGGTCGGCGAGAAGATCAAAAAAGGCGAAGTCGATTTTTCATTGCTGGACGCCGAAGTGAACAAAGTGGTCTGGACCTTCGCCAACCTGTTCCCGGGCTGTTTGATCAAAGCCATTGACGAAGTTCGCGCCAAGAAGAAATTCTTCTGGGATTACTCCAAGAATTACAACCGTCATTGGCTGGCGGCCAACATGAGCGGCGAAGCTTTCCTGGGTTTCGGCGCTTTCAACACCAAGAAGATCACCGGCAAAGATACGATCGATTTCATCAAATTCCGCCAGAACGTCGCGGACGGTCGCGCCTGGGATCCGGATATGTTCGCTGAAGTTTTGGGCAAACCGCAGAAGTAATCGCGGATTCGCGTTGTTTTGCATTGCGGCAGGCAGGGCGTGGGCCCGCCTGCCGTTTTTTTGAAGGCTATTTTTTAATAACGGTTCTTTTTCGTTTGTTTTGATTCTCAAGGATTTTTATCCTTTTGTTTGCTGAATGTCGAATGTAGAACACCGAATATTGAATAATGAAGGTTAAATCCAAATCTTATTTCAAAGGTCCCTTCGTTATTCGTTATTCAATATTCGACATTCGACATTCGATATTTAACTTTAGTGAAAATCGTTCTCCCAATCAGAGAGGGACCTTGAGGTATCTTGGCACTTAAAGCAAACGTAATTAGTGCCGTTTCATTGATTTAAAATGAAAGGAGTAGGTTAAAATGAGCTACAAAAATATCGAGGTATCGATCAAGGACGGGTTGGGCGTCATCACCTTGAACCGGCCGCCGGTCAATGTGCTCAACATCGCCATGATGGAAGAGATAAACGAAGTCCTCAAGGCCTGGAAAAACGAAAAAGGCCTCAAAATGGTGCTGTTCAACGCCAAGGGCAAATGCTTTTCAGCCGGCGTGGACGTGGGCGAACACATGGGCGATATGGCGCCCAAGATGATCGCCGCTTTTCACGGCATGTTTCGCAACATGGACCTTCTGGGCGTGCCCACGATCGCGTCAACTTACAGTTCCTGCTTGGGCGGGGGATGCGAACTGGCCGTTTTCTGCGATCTGGTGGTGGCGGCGGAGGGTTCCAAATTCGGCCAGCCCGAGATCCAGGTGGGCGTGTTTCCGCCGATCGCGGCCCAGATTATGCCGCGCATCATCGGCCGTAAAGCCGCCATGGACCTGATCCTGTCAGGTCGGATCATTTCAGCCGAAGAGGCCTGCCGGATGGGTTTGGTCAACAAAGTTGTGAAGAACGAAGAGCTGCAAAAAGAGACCGACGAATTCATTAAGCCGTATCTGAATCTCAGCGCTGAAGTTTTGCGCCTGACCAAGAAGGCGATCATGCAGGGTCTGCGCGACGATTTCGAACCCTCCCTGAAGTTGATCGAGAAGATTTATCTCGACGAGCTCATGCCGACCCACGATGCCCAGGAAGGACTCCATGCTTTCCTGGAAAAACGCAAACCGGTTTGGCGGAGCTGACAGATTAGGCTGATAGACTGTAGGTGTTTAGGCTATAGAAAAAATAAGATGAATTCTGCTATGCATGCGTAGGGGCAGGTTTCAAACCTGCCCCTACCGCTTGAGACAATAAATATTCCTGTTAAAAATCTTTATTCGCATTTTCGGGAGGACTCTACCCGGTTTTCATACATTGGTACTTTTTATTTGACATCATGCCCATATTTCATAAACTGCCTAAATGAGGTTGATAGGCTGTTGGGGGTTTAGACTTTAGGAGAAATCTGAGTAATTTTTACTAATAACCTGCAGTCTACAGCCTAATATGCTTTTTTTAAAATACTGGGGATCTCTAAAAATTCACTTTATCGACTACGTGACCCTTAAAAATCGGCCAAATATGAACCGTAAATTTGTTAAAGGGCGAATTTTTAGAGATCCCGTACCGTCGATTCTGATTATCCAGTCTGATTTTTATCTGTTTAAATTGGTTCATTCGTCTTAAGAGGTTTTAAACCATTTTTAAGGAGGATTTGACCGATGAAAAAGAAAAAAGAGGGCAAAGGGGGTATCAGTCGCAGAACTTTTCTTAAAACCTCGGCCGCTACCGGGGCTTTGGTGGCTTTAGGCGGTTTTCCGGCCATTTTAAGGGCAGCACCGGCAGCTATTAAAATCGGCTCGATTCAGCCGGTCACGGGTCCATTGGCGGTCATCGGCCAGGGCCAGCGCAAAGGCGCCCAGTTGGCAATCGATTACATCAATTCTAGGGGCGGCATCAAATCCATGGGCGGCGCTCCTTTGGAGCTGCTTTTGGGCGACAGCCAGACGTCGGCTGAGGTGGGTCGTTCCGAGGCGGACCGGCTCAT
>RPPU01000254.1 GCA_003819975.1 Desulfobacteraceae bacterium | reverse complement strand
TGACCGTTGCAAATGGCATGGGAATGTTTTTGGGAGCATATTTATTGTAAAACATCTTGCCCATGTCCGAGAAGGGCAGAACCGGGCCAACCATGGTTTTTTCGTCAAAAAGCATCTGACGGTACATGCCCCAGTTAATCGTAGGCGTGTCCAGATCTTTGGCTACAACAAAATGCCAGGTCCCGATGTACCTACCGCCGTCGCCGTCATGGACCATAGGTGCGGGGAGATTCATAATATTCGCATCATCGCCCTGAAGGATTACCTCCTGGCAAGGCGCATCCCGGATCACTTTGGGCGGAAAGACTTTCGCCGCTTTGGTTCTTCTAAGATATTCAGCGGCGATATCCGGTATGCGTGTATTCGGGTCAAGGCCGAAAGCGATTGCCAGCCTTCGGTAGGTGGCGATGGGCGCCCCGATGGCCTCAAAACCGGGGTACTCCTTTATATTCTTGAAATAGGCAGCCGGACCTTTTTTTTCGCAGGTCCTCCGTACGATCGCTCCCAGTTCGAGGTCCCAATCCACTTCCTCATTTACCAATACGGCATCACCCGTTTCCAGCAGCGCCTTTATGTATGCTCTGTTATCCTTGTAATACTTGTATGCCATTTGTTCCCTCCATCTGAATTATTTATATTGCTCGGCAAAGCGATTCCACTTGCCCTGGGCTTCCAGAATAAACTGGGCCAGCTCCCGCACCACGCCTTTGCCGCCGCCCGCGGCGGTTACATGGTCGGCAACCGTTCTGGCTTCCAGGGAGCCGTCGGCCGGGGCAGCGGAGAACCCGGCACGCTTCATAACCGCCAAGTCGATCATTTCGTCGCCTACATAACAAATATCCTCGTCTTTATAACCCGTTGCCTTTTCAAATTCATCCACCCGCGCCATTTTGGCGCCCTGGCCCCAGAGATTTTCCGTAGGAATGCCGTAAATTTTGCTCATCTGTTCATCGGCGCGGGATAACTTGGTGGTTAGAAAGGAAACACCGATGCCCGAGTCGGTCAGGGCTTTAATGCCCAGGCGGTCGTGCAAAGAAAACGCCTCTGATTTTATTCCTTCCTGTGTATAATATAACGTGTTATCCGTCAGGACTCCGTGGATATCGAGGATAACGAATTTTACCTTCTTTGCCTTTTCCAATGCTTGTTCTTTACTCATCGTTTGACCCCTTTATTTGTAGCCCATTTTTGTGACTTTCTCCACCCAGAGATCCCATTTGTCCATGGCCCTGAGGATAAACTCACATACCTCCCGCATGGCGCCCCGACCGCCCGGCGCCTGGGTGATATGGCAGGCAAGGGCTTTCACCTCGCCGATCGCGTCCGCGGTCGCCACTGCAAACCCGGCCGTCTTCATAATGGGAATGTCGGACAATTCAGAGCCCAAGTAACCGATCTCGGCATCGCCTAGGTTCATTTCTTTTTTGAGTTCCCCGAGCTTTGCGGCTTTATCTGCGATGGGGTAGTAGAACTTGTCGAGCTTCAGCTCTTTTGCCCGGAAGAGCCCTTCGCCGTCAATGGATGTGGTATCCAGAAAGGCAATCTTGATATCGTTGGCCGTAAGCGAGAGGTCGCCGAAACCGTCCATGTGCCAGAAACCGTAGCGCCGATTTCCTTCGATATCGCAGAAGAGGGTGTTTGAAGTCAATACTCCGTGAATGTCGTGACCGAATAGTTTAACCTTCCGTGCCCGTTCCCGGGCCTTGTTCATGTCTTTTTCGAATGCCATGCCGACCTCCTTTTAGTCTATCCCGTACTCATTCCATCGTGTCTTTACCTTGGCCATCACGCTCTCGGTGAGTTTGATCTCCGTCGGCTTCACCTTCCAATCGAAAGGTATGGTTGCATCCAGGATGATCCTTGAAGTGAGAAACTTATTCTCATCCGCTCCGAGGGCCGGATCGAGAGGAGTGGACCTGCCTTTGTTTATGATTTGCGTACCCCGGGCGGGATTATAGCGGACACCCAAGGCCCACCAAACCCTGGGGAGATCGTCCGCTTCAATATCATCGTCGACAATAATAACGCCTTTTACGCCGTATGAGCCGGTATTGCTTGCAATCACCGCCGCTCCTACCTGGTCCGCATGGCCCGGGTATATTTGCTGCACAGAGACCACCACCCAGAAACGTCCCGATGCCTCCGGCATGGTATAAACCGACTTGATGCCCGGGATTTGCATCTTGGCCAGATCCGTCCATAGGCTTGCGTTCCGTACAAAAGCATAGAGCATATGTTGGTCTCCTACGGGTCTGCCGACGCTGGTTTCCCAGAGTACCGGTTTGTTTCTATAATAGACTCGCTTTACGTCCAAAGCAGGTTTCGGTATGGGCTTAATGAGTTCTTCAGTGTAATAACCTGTATACTCGCCGAACGGACCTTCGTTTCTCAGCTTGCCGGGATCGATCTCTCCTTCCAGCACGATCTCCGCGGCCGCCGGGATCGGCAACCCGAAGATCTGGCTTTTAACAATTTCGACCGGTTCACCGCGCAGCGAGCTGACGACATCGTACCCGCTTTCCGCGCCGGATACCGTAGCGGCGCTCGCAAAGATGTGCAGGGGATCACCGCCGATAATGGCGCAGGCCGGCATTTTTTTCCCCTGTTTTGCATACTTTTTCATAATCCGATCGGCTGTTTTGCCTTTGAGAATTTGGACACCGACGGTTTTGTCGTCTAGAATGCCCATGCGGTAGGTGCCGAGATTGATTTTACCCGTTTCGGGGTCCTGAATGACCATGAATACGGCGGTGCCGAAATAACGTCCGCCGTCCAATTCGTAAAATTTAGGAGATGGGAAAGCAAAGGTATCCACCTTCGCTCCATCAATAATATTCTCGAAGATGGGACCTTCTTTTTTTTCCTTTGCCCGGATGACATCCTTAACGGCAAGATTAACCCATTCTTTGGTTAGTTCCACAAGAGAGAGTTTCGGATCCTTTCCCAGAATCATGGCCAGCCGTTGGGTCGTTCCAAAGGCACCGGTCAAAACCGGGCTGTGATACCCCTTCACATTCTCGAATAAAAGGGCCGGACCTGATTTTTCTTCAACGATTTTGCAAATGTGGGAAATTTCGAGATCCCAATCAACCTCGGCTTTAACCCTTTTTAACTGCCCCGCCTTTTCGCACAATGAGATGTAATCCCTTAGATCCATGAGTGCCTCCTTAATGTGTATTTAAATTTTCCGTTAGGCCTTGATGCTTTTGTATTCACCCTGAAATCTTGGACCGATCTATTCAGTTCTCCCTAAGCATATTTTCGGAAATAGAGTTTGAATCAGCAATACTATAATAGAACCGAATAGTAGGAATCGAATCCGGTCTTGGGGTCCCATATAAGAAAAGGCATGCTATCAACCTGGAACATGGTGTGTCGATCTCTCAAAAAATTCTGTAGCGCTGAAATAACGGAAATCGAGTTTCGCAATGTTGAACTTATACTAATGGATAGGGTCTTTTTGTCAAAATCTAAATTTTTATATCATCCATAATAAATTATTATGAATACAGTTTTGATAGTATCGATTTATAAATGATTTCATATTTTACTTAGAAAAAAATTCTAAATTGGTTATTCATTATTTATCACTATATAACTGTCCATTCTATCAACACATTTTCATTAAGTCCGCGTAATGTGGATGCTGTCTATAAGAAATTTTTATGGATGATATAAAAATTTAGATTTTGACAATCGCAGCACGGTTTATAATATGAGACAATCATTGGCGCATTATATTGAAGTAATATTTAAATGTTGAAAGTATTTTCTGAATTTACAAATAAATTTGCGCCAATGCGGTTCCTTTCACATCTTGTTATTCTCTTCGGCTGATTATAATGCCGGAAACTGATTTATATTATTCCGGCTCTATCACTCAATAATGACTCTTTCCTTTTGCCGGTTTTTTTCAGCAAAAGTAAAGATAGGGTCATTTATTCGAACGATTCAAAAAATACTTCAATAATAAAACCAAAAAGGAGGTGATTCGCGGTTTAAATTTTCAGCTAAAAATTTTAGAGCTGGGTATTCAGAGGGGAGCGGCTTCCTTTCGGACATACCAGAGTCGGTCGTCCGGCTGCCGTAAATGAACGAACCAAATTTAATTAAAATATTAAAAGGGGAGGCGATATCATGGCAGATGTAAAACGATTTCCGTTTGCTTCAGAGGTGAAGATACCCAAAGAATTAGAAGGTTGGGAAGAGATGTATTCACCGATGCGTTTATTCAGCAAGGACAGAGAAGAGTGGGACAACAATCATCTTTGGTTTGCGGATAAAATTCATGCGCCCGAGCCGCTCTATCCGTTGGACGATATTTTCCAGGAAGCCTGGCAGATCGCCTTGTCGCAGAATAACACGAGGGTATTCTGCATCCCTCCGGCACAGGGTATCGCGCAGAGAATATTGGGCGGTTATATGTATATCTCACCCGTGGAACCGCCCAGCGCGGAAACCATAGGCGAAAAAGCGGCCTTGTTCGGGAAAAGGGTCCCCTATGTTTTTCAGAATTATGATATGTTATGGGAAAAATGGTTGCAGAAATTTCAGGCCCTTGGAAGGGAAATGGACGCTTTAAAGATCGAGAAAGCGTTAGTGAAATATGTGCCTGATAATGAAGTCATTCCTTTTGTAAAGGGATATACGCAATCGAACGATATTTTGGCCTCCTTTAATATTCTAATCAATCAAATATTCAAAGCCTGGCAATGGCATTTTGAGTACCTGAATTTAGCTTATCTGGCGTATCTGATGTTTGTGGATGCCGCGCGGAAGCTGTTTCCGGGAATAAAGGAAAGCACCATCGGGAAAATGGTGGCCGGCGCGGATGTCGCTATGTTCCGTCCCGAAGAAGAACTTTGCCGGTTAAGCCGATTGGCCATTGCGGAACGCCCTGTTGCCGCCATTTTGAAGAAAAATACATCTGCCGAAGAAAAAATTAAAGAATTAAAGAGTACAGAAGGCGGCCGGAAATGGCTCGAGGAGATGGAGCGGGTCAGGGAACCATGGTTTTCCGTATCTTGCGGAAGCGGATGGTTCCATTATGAAGGCAGTTGGGTCAACAAAATGGATGTGCCTTTTACCTATATGCAGGGTTATGTGCAAAGACTTGAAAAAGGCGAAAAAATAGAGAGATCGCTTACGGCCATTTCCGAAGAAAGAGAACGGATTGTCGAGGAATACCGAAAACTCATCAAAACGGATGATGACAGGAAATCGTTTAATGAAGCCTATAATATTGTCAGAACCATATACCGTTATGCGGAAGATCATATTTTTTGGGTTGAACACTGGCTGCATACGATATGGTTTAAAAAAGTCAGAGAATTCGGCACATTGCTGGCCGATAATAAAATCTTAAAAAAGGTAGACGATATTTTTCTTTTCAACCGTTTTGAAGTGCCGATGCTGCTTGAAGATCTCGTCACCACTTGGGCCTTGGGCGAAGGGGTGCCTTCCCGAAGCAAATTATGGATGGATAAGGCCGAAAAAAGGGAAAAAATACTTGCAGCAGCGAGAAAATGGATGGCTCCGCCCGCACTAGGAACGCCGCCGGAAGAAATCGTGGATGCTTTTGTGCTCATGCTCTGGGGTATCAACAGCGGCGTCGTTAACGAATGGATGAAAGGAACTCAAACCGGAAAAGATACCAAAGAACTGAAAGGGTTCGCTTCATCCGCCGGAGTTGCCGAAGGGCCGGCGCGGGTGCTCAAACTGCTTGAAGATATCGTTAAATTGCAGGAGGGTGAAGTTTTGGTCGCGCCCACAACCAATCCATCGTGGTCACCGGTATTCACAAAAATTAAAGCAGCCGTAACGGATATCGGAGGCCTGACATCCCATGCGGCGATAGTTTGCAGAGAATATGGCTTGCCTTCCGTAACCGGAACCGGTGTTGCAACCTCTGTGATTAAAACCGGTGATATCGTTAGAGTGGATGGCAGTACTGGCGTGGTAACGATTGTAAAGAGGAAGTAAGCATATCCTATCATAAGCCGGAGGCACCCTGATGATGCCTCCGGCTTTTCACGACACATGCAGGAGAATTAAAATGGCGGAAAAATGGATTTATTGGCTCAAAGAGCTCGGGCAGGACAATAACAATATCGTCGGGAAAAAATGCGCCAACCTTGGAGAGATGATCAAAGGCGGGTTTAATGTCCCGCCCGGATATGCGCTGAGTATCGAAGCGTATAAAAGATTCATGCAGGAAACGGAAGCCACGGAACGATTGTTGCGATATTTTGAGCATTTTAAAGCAGATCCAAACAATATCTCCGATACTTTAAAATACGATCAAGCGGCTCAAGAAATAAGGGCCATCGTCGAATCAATTAAGATGCCGTCCGATATGGAGAAAACGGTAAAGGAATACTATGCAGAGTTATGCACGATCGCAGGGCGTAATAATATTTTTGTCGCCACCCGTTCCGCCGGACCCGTCAGCCATCCCGGCCAATATGAGACTTATCTCAATGTGAGTGGGGCGGACGATGTCGTTAGAAATGTTACCAGAGTATGGGCCAGTACTTTTAATGCCCGCTCAATTATTGCAAGAGCCAGGCTGAATCTCCTCCTGCATTATGATCCTATTGGAGTAGCCGTATTGACTATGGTCGACGCAAAAGCAGCCGGTGTTATGTTTACCGTGAATCCGGTTAACGGGGATGAATCG
>RPPU01000253.1 GCA_003819975.1 Desulfobacteraceae bacterium | reverse complement strand
CTTCGATCGTGATCTCATTGGCGCGTTGCATCAAGGCGATCTCCGTTGCCGATTTGCAGGCCCGGCAAGGGATGGTCACCGCATCGGCGCTGACCCATTCCAAATGAGGCGCAGCCCGGCGCATGCCGTCCGCCAAAAAAAAGCGTACGCTTTCCTCAATGCCGATCTTCCCGCTCAAAATGCCCCGGTCCCGCAAGACCCCGGCCACCAAGGCAAAAGGACTCTCATGCTCTTCCCATACCCGCACCTCTTTGCCGAAAATCATAAGCTCGCGCAATCTTTCTTCTTCAAAAGCCGGGCACACATAAGCGATTTCACCCTGCACCGGCAGAAGCGCCGCCAACATGCGTTCGCTGCGGCCCCATTCAATGCCGGTAAAATAAAAAAGAGTGGCGCCCGGCTCCAAAAAAACCGCTGATATCCGGTTTTCTTTCATAAGGCGCTGAGCTTTTTCCAGACGCTCCCGGCGTTCCGCAATGGTGATCGGGACAATGCCGCCGGTCATGGGTTTCAGATCGCTGATATTTTTTCCAGACATGAAGGGTCTCCTTCCAATCTTAGTATCTAAAGAGTTAAATTTCGCTCAAAATCGTCAAAATTTTTTTCAAACGAAGGCTTCTGTCGCTCTTTTTCAAACCGCTAACTTCTTAAAAAACGAACATTATCGTAAGATCGGCAAGCGCGACAGCATCTTTATAAACGCTAAAGACATTTTACCTACTTCAAGTAAATTTAACAATTACGGCGCTTGCCATTATCGCCCCGATATCATTAGTTAGCGGTTTGAAAAAGAACGACGGAAGACGATACCCTATTTTTGTTCCGGCTCGTCCGGATTAGGTTTCTTATAAATTTAGGCAGGGTTAACAGGATAAAAACCTAAATAATTATAGTCGCTTTCGTTTCTTCTTAAATCCGGTTAATCCTAAAAAATGCATTAAACACTTTTCAATTGATAAGCCCGAATAGGATTCGTTTTCACAACCGTAACTCATCCGTACTCTGGACGTTATCGTAAGATCGGCAGGCGCGATACCTTCCTGAGTAAATATTTCAATTCATTGAATCATCGCCTTATAAACTTTAATATCACGGCGCCTGCCTTTAAAGGGAAGGTCGTCTCAGTTACGGTTGTGAAAACGAATCCTATTCGGGCGAAACCGGTTAAGATCTTTAATGTATAATCCGGTTAATCCTGTTCATCACTTAAACCCACGTTTCACGGGATTAATCCTGTCAAAAAATACTACCAATAGCGGGGGCAAAGGTCAACCTGGTTGCCGGGGCCCGGATGTTGATTACAGGATATTTCAAAAATCATAAAAAAAACCAGGCGAGTAGGAAAAAGATCGTAAATTTCCGCGTGCTTATCTTTAAAATAGTTTTTTTGAGATATCCTCCCTTCTATCCATAACCCAATAATCTGTTGAGATTGCGCTGTTTTTGCCCTATAATATTAATCGGTTTATGATAAGAAACTCAATCAATCAGCATTGATCTCCTATCTTGAGGTCAACCATGCCGCATCCAAACAACCTGCTTTCCCTGAGAATGTCTCTCAGACCCGATTTCCTGCGCCTGGCCACCTCTTTTACCGAAGAATCGGCCAAGGCCTTTGGCCTAGATCCGGCCGCAGCCCTGAAATTGACTTTGGCTTGCGAAGAAGTCTTTACCTATCTTTGCCGGACCGGCCGCATTGATGAGATGCTGACTCTTGAAGCCAATGACGGCGGTTATTATATCGGTCTTAAATTGCTGTTCAACGCGTATGATTTCGACCCTGCGGCTTTTAATTTGACCGCGGCGCTTTCTTTGGACGATGTTGGCGCTCTTGATGAAATGGGCCTGCTCATAGCCGCCCGATCCGTGGACCGTTTTCACCTGGCCGGCAACCCGCGGCAAGGCCTGGAATTGACCCTGATCAAGGAAAAAACCTATCCGGAACGGACCGAAGCGGAAACCTTCCGGACCGGTCCACTGAGGAATGCGCGTTTCCGGGCTCCGGATGCGGAAGAACTTAAATGGTTCGTGCGTCTCGTGGTCGCCCATTACCCCAAAGAACTTTATTTGCCCGCCTTCCGCTTTCCGGGCAAGATCTTGGATATGATCCACGGTGGTAAGTATCAGGCCGCTGTGCTCACCGGCGATCAAGGCGAAGTCGGCGGCGGCTTGGTCTGGCGTTGGGTCGGAAACAAGGTCGTGGAGTTGTTCGGTCCTTACCTGTTTCAACAGCCGGCCGAACCGCAATGGGCGCAAGGTTTGCTGGATGATTGTTTGGGCCGCATCGCCAAAACAGACGCCATCGGCCTGATCGCCCGTTATTTTACTCCCGAATTACCCCTGCATTACTTCGAATCCCTGGGCTCCGTTGATTATTTCCCGCCCGGCGCGGCCGCTCAGCCCTGGCCCATCTACTACCGTTACTTGCGCGAAGATTTGGGCTGCCGGGTCTGGGCCCACCCCAAAATCGAGAACTTCTTGCGAGCCGAGTATGCGCGCCTGGCTTTTGCCCGGGAAATCGTCTTGACCCGACCCGAGGGCGAACAACGGCCGGCCCGCTCGGTTTTCGCGGCCCATTTCAACCGCGACCATCACCAGGTCACCTTGCGGCCGATCTGGGACGGCCGCGATGCGGCCGAGAACCTGGACCGGCACCTTAAAGCATTACGGGCCGAGCATCTAACCAATATTTTTTTTGAAATCGACCTGGCCCGCTCCTGGCAGGCCGACCTGACTCCGGCTTTATTACAGAATCGTTTCCGGCCCCGTCTGATCTTGCCCTATGGCGGCAAGGCCGATGTGGTTGTTTTTCAGCATGAAGGAATATAAGCGCATATTTTAAAGAGCATAGTAATTTGTTAAATTGCTATGTGTATTTCTGATAACGACGTGAATATCGAATATCGAATTATGAGGTTTAATAAAAATCATAAAACAGTAACCTTGCACTATTTCTGCTTTTTACTTCGATATTCAGTATTTCACGAGAGTGCCGGGCTTTAAACCCGGCACTCTTGAGGTGTTCGATATTCGATATTCACGTTTAGCCCAAGGTTTTACTCCATTATGAGTCTTGCCGCCCGGGCAGATTCCCGAACGACCCATATTTAAAGGCTCAGCATGTTCGATATTGCTTTAAGCAAACTGGTCCCCGAATATATCAAGAAATTCGAGCCCTATATTCCAAGCAAACCGGACCCGGAATTGATGAAGCTCTACGGTTGCTCGCGCCTCTTTCGGCTCAACAACAATGAAAATCCTTTGGGACCTCCGCCGGTTGCCCAGGAGATTCTGCGCCGGTTTGAGCCGCCCCGAGCGGCCGTCTATCCCAGCGGCGATTCCTATTATTTGCGCGAAAAACTGGCCGAAAAGCATAATCTGCACCCGGACCAGATCCTGGTCGGCAACGGCGCCAACGAGGCCATCGCCTTTGTCATCAAAGCCTTTTGCCAGGAAGGCGACAACATTGTTACGGCCGATAAAACCTTTGCGGTTTATGAATGGGTGGCCCAGTTCTCCGGCTTTGAAGCGCGTCTCACACCCCTGAAGGATTTCGGGTTTGACGACCGGGCCATGCTGGCGCGAATCGATGCGCGCACCAAACTGCTCTTTGTCTGCAACCCCAATAATCCGACCGGGACCTATTGGAACGAGGCCCAACTCCGGATTTTTTTACAAGCCGTGGCCGGCCGGCAAATCGTGGTGGTGGACGAAGCCTATTGCGAATTCTGCGATCAAGCCGACTATCCCGACGGCATCAAACTGGTACGCGAATTTCCAAATCTCGTGATTTTCAGGACCTTTTCCAAGATGTACGGGTTGGCGGGCTTGCGCATTGGTTATCTGATCGGCAGTCCGGAGGTCGTGAACATTATCCGGCGCACCTGCGTGGTCTATTCGGTCAACACCCTGGCCCAGGAAGCAGCCCGGGCCGCGCTGGACGACGACGACCACATTTGGCGCACGCGCGCCCTGGTCAGGGAGCAGAAAGAGTATGTGCGGACCGAATTGGCTCGCCTGGAACTGGAAACCCAAATCGGCGCAGGCTGCTATCTCATGATCAAACTGCCCATGAGCGATACCTTGGCCTACCGCAAGCTCATGAGCCAGGGCATCATGATCCGCAGCATGACCGGATTCCGTTATCCCAACTGGATTCGGGTCAGCATCGGCCGGCCCGAGGCCATGACCGCGTTCATTGCGGCGTTGGAGCAAATTCTTCCCAAACCTTGATGAACCGGAAACCGTAGGGGCGACCGGCCGGTCGCCCCTACATAACGCAGGCTAAAGCTTGCGGCTACCCTCAGCAAAAATCTTTGTTCATAGGTGGGATATAAATTTTTAAAAACACCGAGCTATCATGAATCTGGAAAACGATTTATTAAAAATCGGCCGATCCATTCCCCGGCCCGACGCCTTCACCAAAGTAACCGGCTCTGAAAAATACGCAGCCGATTATTACGGCCCCAACATGATCTGGGCCGGCGTGAAACGGGCCGACAAGCCCCATGCCCGGCTGAAAGGACTGGATATTGCGGAAGCACAAAAATTGCCCGGTATGCTGGCCGTGCTCACTGCCCGGGATATCCGCGGCACCAACCGTCAGGGCGTGGTCCGCCGCGATCAGCCTGTTTTAGTTGACGACAAAGTTCGCCGCTGCGGCGATGCTCTGGCCCTGGTTCTGGCTGAAAACAAATCCATACTGCTCAAAGCTTTAAGCCTGATCCGGGCAAATCTCGACCCTCTGCCCGCTGTTTTCACCATCGAACAAGCCCTGGAACCGAACGCCCCCCTGATTCACCCCGACCATGCCGGGGGCAATATTCTGCTTCAAGGCGTCTTGGAAACCGGTCTGGGTCACGCCGCCTTAGCCGATTGCGACCGGACCGTTGAAGCGATTTTTGATTTGCCCTATCAGGAACATACTTATCTTGAAACCGAAGCTGGCTGGGCCGTATGCTCAACGGACGGGCATTTGGAAATCATCGCCTCCACCCAAACTCCGTTCCGCGACCGCATTGAAGTGGTTGAAGCACTTGGTTTGGATTTGCAAAAAGTCCGCATCATCGCTCCCTATTGCGGCGGCGCCTTTGGCGGCAAGGACGGTATTACGGTTCAAAGTTTGCTGGGTTTGGCAGCCCTGCATTGCCCGGGCCGGCCGGTTAAGATGTGGTGGGGCCGCGAAGAAAGCATCCTGGCCGGCTCCAAACGCCATCCGGGCCGTTTGCATTATCGCCTGGGCGCCAAAGCAGACGGCACCCTGCACAGCCTGGATGTTGAAATTTATTTCGATACCGGACCGTACGATCATCTGGGCGGAGCGGTTCTGGCTTTGGCCCTGGAACACAGCGGCGGGCCCTACCGCATTCCGCATACGAGCCTCAAGGGCTGGAACGTTTACACCAACAACCCGCTCAGCGGTGCGTTTCGCGGCTTCGGCGTGCCCCAGGTCACGGCCGCCATGGAGCAGATGATGGATCTGCTCGCCAATCGCCTAAACCTTTCGCCCCTGGTCATCCGCCAACGCAATGCCGTGCGCCAAGGCGACCGCAATGCCGTCGGCGTAACCCTCAACACCTCAACCGGCCTGCTGGAATGCCTGCAAACGCTTGCGGGTCATGAGCTCTGGCAAAAACGCGAGCAATGGAAATCGGCCGCGAGTCCATTTAAAAAAAGAGGCGTGGGCCTAGCCTGCGTCATGCAGGGCATGGGCTACGGCCCCCTGATTCCGGATAGCGCAACAGCCAAGATCGAACTTACCGCAGACGGCCGCTTCCGGATCTATTTCGGCGTGACCGATATGGGCCAGGGCAATGCCGCGACTTATGCGCAAATGGCCGCGGTCTTGTTGAACCAAAATATCGACTGCATCCAACTGATCCTGCCCGACACGGCCCAAACCCTTGCGGCCGGGTCTGCTTCAGCCAGTCGCACCACCTATACGTTCGGCAACGCCTTGATCGGCGCGGTTAAAATTTTGGAGCAACGCCTGAAGCAAAAAGCAGCGGAACTCACGGGAACCCAAAAAACAACCGCCTGGGAACTGCGCCCCGGACTCTTGATCCACTCGCCAACCCGCAAAGAAATAACCTTGACGGTTTTGGCAAATGCCCTTGTGGAATCGGAGCGAATCGCGACCCATAAATTCACGGCCCCGGTTTCAACGGAAAAACCGACTGAAGATCAAAACTTAAGACTGCACGGCATTCCCCATCTGATCTTTTCCTACGGCGTGCATTTGGCTTGCGTTGAACTCGATCTGCTCACCGCCAAACTCGAAGCTAAAGCTTATTTGGCTGTCAGCGATTGCGGCCGCATTCTGAATCCGCAAATCTTTGAACAGCAGATTCAGGGCGCTATTGCCCAGGGTCTGGGTTATGTGCTTTGTGAAGATCTACTGGTCCAACAAGGCCGGATCTTGACTCCGGATTTGAGCACCTATATTATCCCGACCAGCCTGGATATCCCGGATCTGCTTTGCCCGGCCATCGCCAATCCCGAACCGTCCGGGCCTTTTGGCCTTAAAGGCGCCGGTGAGATCGCCGTTAACGGTCCGCTCCCGGCTGTGGCCAATGCCCTGGCCGATGCCTGCGGCGTGCGCCTGGCGCGCTTCCCTTTGACCGCCGTGCGTCTGCTGCCGGCTCTTGAAAACAACCATTCCAAGGAGAAAAAATCTTGAAT
>RPPU01000252.1 GCA_003819975.1 Desulfobacteraceae bacterium | reverse complement strand
GCTCATGGGCGTGAATGTGGGTCGCATGCGCGTGGTCACTTTCGGCATCGGCTGCGCTTTAGTGGGCGCGGCCGGCTGTCTTTTTCTGCCGATCTATTATCTGTTTCCTTCCCTGGGCGGGCAATTCACCTTGATTGCCTTTGTGATCACAATCCTAGGGGGGTTAGGGTCCACGGTGGGAGCCATTATCGGCGGCATCCTGCTGGGCGTGTTTGAATCCATGACCGCCACCTACCTAGGCATGGGCTGGGCGCCGGTCGGTCGATTTCTTATTTTTATTGCCGCCCTGGTCTTTTTACCGGGCGGGGTTGCGTCCCTATTACGAAGGCGGAAGTTCGGTAAATGAAAAAGTATCTTCCTTTTATCATCCTGGCGTTGCTTTTTCTGGTCCCGCTGGTGGGCCTGAGCTCTTATGTCATGCACATCCTGATCCTGGTCTTGATCTACTCCTTGATCGGTATGGGCTGGAATCTACTGGGCGGGTTTTGCGGTCAGGTTTCGTTTGGTCATGCCTCTTTTTTCGGCGTCGGCGCTTACACGGCCGGTATCCTTTATGCTAAGCTGGGCTGGTCCTCCTGGTGGGGGTTGCCGCTTAGTCTCCTAGTGGTTTTGGCTTTTTCGCTGGTGATCGGTTTTATCTGCCTGCGTTTGCGCGGTCCTTACTTCGCCCTGGCGACTCTGGCCATGGGAGAAGTCCTCAGGGTCACCGCCGAAAATCTGAACCAATGGACCGGTGGCGATGTGGGTATCCTGTTGCGGGAGCGGACCTGGGTGAGCAAGATCTGGTACTACTATATTATTCTGCTTTTGGCTGTCGGCGCTTTTGTGCTGATCAAAAAAGTAATGGAGTCCAAATGGGGCTATTACTTCGTTTCCATCCGCGAAGACCAGGACGCGGCCGAGTCGCTGGGCATTCCGACCACGGCTTATAAGACCCTGGCGCTTTGCCTGAGCGGAGCCTTGACCGGTTTGGCCGGCGCTTTTTACATGAATTACATGGGCTACATCGATCCCAAAGTCGTTTTTGCGCTCCATGACATCTCGATCGTGACTATCATGGTGGTCATGGTCGGCGGCGTGGCCACCTATTGGGGTCCTCTGGTCGGAGCTCTGATCATGGTGCTGCTGGCCGAGCTGATCCGCTCCAATCCCGGATTGGGCGCGGCTCACCAGACTTTGTTCGGTGTTTTGCTTATTTTCATCATCATCTTTCTGCCCAACGGCATTGTCGGCGATTTTCGGAAAATCGTGAAGTTGTTTAGACCCGGGAGATCAGGATGACGGATTTGTTGCGGGTTCAGGGCATATCCAAAACATTTGGGGGGCTGACGGCGCTCCAGGATGTCTCCTTTGGCGTACAGGCCGGAGAGATCCTGGGTTTGATCGGCCCCAACGGCGCAGGCAAAACCACGCTTTTCAACGTGGTCAACGGGTTTTACAGGCCGACTAGGGGAGAAGTTTATTTTAAAGAGGAAAAAATCTCGTCCTATAAACCGCATCGAATCTGCAAGTTGGGGATCGGCCGGACTTTTCAGGTAGTCAAGCCGCTGCAGCGCATGAGCGTTCTGGACAATGTCCTGGCTTCGGCCTTTCTGCGGGCCGGCAACAAGACCCAGGCCCGGGAGCGGGCCCTGGAGCTGTTGCATTTTACCGGGCTGTATGAAGACCGCGACATGATCTCCAAGGGCTTGCCGCTGGGTAAACGTAAAAGACTCGAACTGACCCGCGCCCTGGCCACCCAACCGCAATTGCTGCTCCTGGACGAGTCTTTTGCCGGGTTGAATCCGACTGAAATCAACGAGTTGATGACCATCATCCGGGAGATCCGGGCACGGGGTACAACGATCATGATCATCGAACATCACATGAAGGTCATCATGTCCATATCCGACCGGATCGTGGTCTTGAACTTCGGTCTGAAAATCGCGGAAGGAACGCCCCGGGAAATCGGGAGCAATGCTTTGGTCATCGAAGCCTATTTGGGCGAGGCGCAAAGTGCTTGAGATCAAGAATATCGATGTGTTTTACGGGGATGTGCAGGCGATCTGGAATGTCTCCCTGGAAGTATCGGCCGGAGAAATCGTAGCCCTGATCGGGGCCAATGGAGCCGGAAAATCCACCATCCTTAAAACCGTTTCCGGTCTTTTAAAGCCGAAAAAAGGCGAGGTTCTTTTTAAAAAAATTCCCATTCATAAAACAGAGTCTTATCAGTTGACCGAATTGGGCATGGCCCATGTGCCGGAAGCGCGCCGGCTCTTTGTGGAGATGACGGTCGAAGAGAACCTGGACATGGGTTCTCTAAAGGGGCCGGCCAAAGTGCTACGCAAAAAGACTAAGGAGACGATCTTCACGTTATTGCCGCGCTTAAAAGAACGCCGCCGGCAATTGGCCGGGACGCTCAGCGGCGGCGAACAGCAAATGCTGGCGATCGGCCGGGGGCTCATGTCCTTGCCGAAGCTGCTGATGTTTGACGAGCCCTCGCTCGGGCTGGGGCCGATTTTGGTGCGCGATGTCTTTGAGACCATCAAGAAGATCAAGCAGGAGGGAACCACGGTCCTGATTGTGGAACAGAATGTGAAGCAGAGCCTCGGCATCGCCAACCGGGCCTATGTGCTGGAAAACGGCCGCATCGCCTTGCAAGGGTCCGGTGAAGACTTGTTGCGCAATGAACATGTCCGAATCGCCTACCTGGGAGTGTACTGAACCCGGGAACGTGTGAACGTTAGAACGTGAGAAGGTGTGAATCCGCCTTCGCAAGGCCTACGGCGGACAGGCGTAAGAACGTTAGAACGCAAGAAAGAAGAGGCCTGAAAAGCGGATCGTTTTTATCTTGCCTCAGCCGTAATTTCTTTGTCAATATCCTGAAAATAATCACTCAAGCCATTAAAGCCGAGGGTGGGTCTTGAAGGCGCCTATCTTAGCGCCGAATGGCTTGCGGGTTGACGGCGTCCTGAAGTCCGTCGCCCAGGAAGTTAAAGCTGATGACCACGAAGAAAATCATCAACCCGGGCAGGATGGCCAGGGTCGGGGCCTGATAGACGATTTCAATGGCGTTGAGCAGCATGTTGCCCCAGCTCGGAATAGGAGGTTGAATGCCCAGGCCCAAAAAACTGAGCGCCGCTTCAAACAGGATGCTGACGCCGACATTGACCGTGACCGCCACCAAAAGCGGGGCAATGACATTGGGCACCAGGTGCACGCGGATGATAAAAAAATCTTTGGCGCCCAAGGCTTTGGCGGCATGAAAGAAGTCTTTTTCTTTTATGGAGAGAATGTTGCCGCGCACCAGGCGGGCCACGGTCATCCAGGAAAAAACAGTCAAAACCAGGATGAGTTTGAAAATGCTTTCACTGCCGGGATCGAAAAGGCGCCCCATAAAAGGGATTTTTTTCATGTCCACGGCGCAAAGCACGATCATAACCGGCAAGAGCGGCAAACTCATCAGGGAATCGGTCAGGCGCATCAGGATATTGTCGACTATCCCGCCGTAAAACCCGGCCAAGCTGCCGAGCAGCAAACCGATCAGGGCTCCGGAGACGGCCACGAGCATGCCGACCCCGATGGAAACCCGCGCGCCGTAGATCAAGCGGATCAGAACATCGCGGCCCAGTTCGTCCGTACCGAAGATATGAAAGGTATGAAAGGTTTTGGTGCGCTTGATAAATTTTCGTAGGCCCGAGTGATCCAGGGCTTCCAATGATTGGGTAAAAATTTTATTGTGCTTGGTCAGCCCATGGAGGGCGATCAAAAATTCATCTTGGGCCAGATCAAATTCGACGATGGACGTGTCGATTTGTTTATTGTTTTTTAAAAAATTTTTTATATCCTCGGTAAGCGCCGGATATTTTTGGGCAAAGCTTTTTAAATCGGTTTCAATCATATCGGACGTAAAAGGCAGGGTGGTAAAGGGCGGCTTGTAACGGTTAAACATGTTCTGCGAATAGGGATCCAAACCCGTCAGGTTTGTGATCAGGGGCGCCAAAAGAGCCAGCAGGATAAAAAAAAGGATAATCGTTCCGCCGATCAAGGCAAAGCGATGTTCCATGAATTGCGACCGGACGATCTGGAACATGGTTTTGGCCTGATAGTCGGCAAAGGCATTGGACGCCTGGGATTCGCTATTGTTTTTTATTTCCGGAACCGTCATTTTGTCACCCGATTACTTATAACTGATTCTGGGGTCTACAATCGCATAGAGAATATCCGCGACCAGATTAAAAGCCAAGACCATGACGATGGTAATGCTGAACGAGATCATGGCCACATTAAAATCATTACTCATAATGGAATCATAGACCAGCCGGCCCACGCCCTGATAGGCGAATATGGTTTCGGTGATAATCGCTCCGCTGAAAATATAAGAAAAGCTGATGGAAATCACGGTGATCAGGGAGATGAGCGCGTTTTTAAAAGCGTGCACATAAATAATCTTGGGATAGCGCAGACCTTTGGCGCGAGCGGTGCGGATGTAATCTTCTTCAATCACTTCCAGCATGGTGGAGCGCGCGTAGCGGGCAAAGACGCCCATTTGCTGGGCCATGAGCGACAGCATGGGCAGGATCAGGTATTTGCCGCGATCCAGCAGAAAACCGAGGCCGTGCTGGGCCTGTTCCACGGTGGAGGTGCCGCCGGCCGGGAGCCACTTCAAATAAACCGCGAACAGGATCATCAGCATGATGCCCAGCCAGAAAGAAGGGATCGAAATTCCGGCAAAAGCGAAGAAGTTGATGATGTAATCGATTTTTGTCCCCTTTTTCAAAGCCGCCAAAATGCCCAAGGGAATGGCGATCAGGATGGCCAGGGTGAGGGCGCTGAAAGAGAGCACAAACGTATTGATCAGGCGGGGCGCGATCAATTGCCCCACCGGGACTTTGTAGGTGCGCGAATAACCGAGATCGCCTTGAAGCAAATCGCCCAGCCAGCTGAAATATTTCCGGTAGAGGGGCCGGTCCACGCCGTACAGCGCCTTGAGCCGGGCGATGTCCGCGCTGGTTATTTTGGGATTGGAACTGATCATGATATCCAGCGGATCGCCCGGCATCAGGTTCAGAATGCCGTAACAAAAAAAGGAGAGTAAAAAGATGACGATGATATTTTGCAGGAGTCGTCTGATAATGAAGTGGGTCATCGGTTTTTGCTCCCCTTATGTTTTTTTGATCCCGGCGGGGGCCGGGATCAAAAAAACATATCAATCCTTGTTGTAAAATAGCGACAATTGGTGATCACCGGGCTCTTCAGCATCGTCGCTATCGTTGTCGCAATCGAACAGAACCTCGATCACGACAACGTTTTTTTCAACGGCCCCCAAAGTAGGGGGAAACGCCGGCTCCGCTATTTATTTTAAATTCCAATTTTCCACATGCAGCGTGGCATGATACTGGCTGCCGGTCAGCTTGTAACCGGTCAGGTTTTTAGGCGTAACGGAAATGTTGGCACGGTAAAAAAGCGGAATAACCGGCACGTCATTGGTGTAGTGATACAACATTTTGTGCCTTTGTTCTTCGCGTTTCTTGGGGTCGAAGGTGGTATCCATCTCGTCCACCAGGCGGCTGGCTTCTTCATTAACCCAACGGGGCGGATTCTGGCCGCTAAAGCCGTTGGCTTCGGTGGGGATGGAATCTTTATGATAAAAGGAGCGGGGATTATTATCCGGCGAAGAAAGCCAGGCATACATGGCCAGGCCGGGGTACAGGCTTTTGCGCACGGTCTCACCGAAGAAGACCCGGGCCGGTTCGTTCTTGATGGTGATTTCCACGCCGATTTTCTTCCATTGCTCCTGCAAATAGACTTCGGCCAGTTCGCGGGGTTTATTGTCGGCCGTGGTCATGAGCTGAAAGGTCAGTTTTTCACCGTTTTTATGGCGGTAGCCGTCTTTGGGGTCCAAGATCCAGCCGGCTTCATCCAACAGTTTGTTGGCTTTGGGCCGGGAGAATTCATAGATCACGATTTTTTTGGGATCATTGGTATACCAGGGATCGACCGGCGACAAATCGTGCACGGCCGCTTCTTGTTTGCCTTCGAACATGGTCTGGACCAGTTCTTGGCGATTGATGCCGTACACCAGGGCTTTGCGAACCCGGACATCCTGGAGTTTGGGGTTGCCTAATTGCACATCGACGTGTTCATAGATCAGGCCGGCTCTGAAATTGACATTATAGGGCAGATTTTGTTCTTTGACCTTTTTTTCAAAAGCCAGGGCTTGATCGAAAGGCAGGGACAACTCGGAAATCATATCGACACTGCCGGAAAGCAGATTGGCTTCCAAAGCGGCGGTGCTGGGAATCAGTTTAATAATGATTTTTTTGATGTTCGGTTTTTTGCCGAACCATAAAGGGTTGGGTTCGAAAATAATATGGCTGCCGAGCTTGATTTCCTTGATCAGGTAAGGTCCGCAATAAAGACCCGGATTGGTCGGGTCGGTACTGTATAAAGAATTTTTTTCATAACCCTGTTTTTCGTTGCCGTATTTCTGAAAGACCGCTTCTTCCAGATGTTTGGGTAAAAGATAAAATTGCGGTTTTTGATAAAAATCCCACACTGCTTTTTTATAGATAAAGGCGAATTTTTTCGCATTGGCGGGATCAATTTCAATGCGTTCAACCTCCAGCCAAATCTTATCTTTTCCGCCGATCGCGACATTATCGTTCTGGGCCACGGTCCAGGCGAGCTTGGCGTCGGCCTCGG
>RPPU01000251.1 GCA_003819975.1 Desulfobacteraceae bacterium | reverse complement strand
CCATTATCACATGGATGTAACCCGTATGTTCGCGATGGGCTCCATGCCGGATGAGGCGCTGCGGGCCTATGAAGCGGCGATTGAAATTCACATTGAAGTCATTGCGAGAGCCAAGCCGGGCGTCTCCTTGGAAGAACTTTTCAATTATTCCGTTTCCAAGGCCGGGGAATTGGGCTATGCCGATACTTATTTGGGTCCCAAGGGTTATCAAGTGACTTTTATCGGTCATGGCGTAGGCGTGGAACTGGTGGAAGCTCCTTTGATCGCCAAGGGCAAAAAAGATTTGCTGGAAGCCGGAATGACTTTTGCTTTGGAACCTAAGATCGTGTATCAGGATCAATTTATCGCCGGGATCGAAAGTGTTTGCCTGGTGACCGATACGGGCTGTCGTTTGCTCAGCCCGGTGCCGGTGGAAGTCTTTAAATGTTTTTTCGATAAGATCGAAAAAACATGAAATGATTTTTCGACCCTGAAAAGCGTAGGATCGAAAAATCATGTATTCCGGCCAACCGGAACAGGAGTTCCAGTGTACCGGAACAGGAGTTCCAGTGTACCGAAACAGGAGTTCCAGCGAAAAGCGCCGGAATAAGTCCGTACGATTGTTAGCCGGTGAGTAAACAACTTTTTCACTTATCGACAATTTTTTGTCGATAGGATTGAGCGAAGCGTTGTATTATGAAAAAGATAAAAACCGAAAATGCGGTTGGAATGAAACTGGCCCACGATATCACCCGGATCGTGCCGGGTCGCTTCAAGGGTGCGGCTTTTAAAAAAGGGCAAATCGTGCGTAAGCAGGATGTCCCGGCCTTGCTTAAAGTGGGCAAGCAATTCCTTTATGTTTTAGATCTGCCCCAAAACCACTTACATGAAGACGATGCCGCGCTGCGCATGGCCAAAGCTATCGGCAATAAAACCGTTGCATGGACCCGGCCGAGCGAAGGTAAATCAAGACTGATCGGCAAAAAAGCCGGACTTCTAAAAATTAATATATCCGGACTCGCCAAGCTGAACCGTATGGGCCAGATCAGCATTGTCACTTTGAAGAACCATCTGCCTTGTGAAGCCGGCCAGACCATTGCCGCTGCCCGGATCATTCCCTTGAGTATTGAGAAAAGAAAAATAGAAAAAGTTGAGCAGCTTGCCAAGAGAATAGGCCCTATTGTTCAGGTCTTGCCTTTCAAGAAAATGAAAGTGGGCGCGGTCGTGACCGGTTCTGAGATTTACAAAGGCCTGATAAAAGATGAATTCGATCGCTATGTGGGCAAGAAGATCATTGGTTTCGGCTCAAAGGTAATTAAAAAGATCATAACCCCGGATGACCCGCAAATGATAGCTGCGGCTATCAAGGCGTTGGCCGGCTTAAGATGCGACCTGATCCTGACCACCGGCGGGTTGTCGGTTGACCCGGACGATGCCACGCGCAAAGGCATCAAACAATCGGGCGCCCGTATTGTTGTTTACGGCGCGCCGATCATGCCGGGCGCCATGTTTTTGTATGCTAAACTGAAAAGCATTCCCATCTTGGGTCTGCCGGCTTGCGTCTATTATCATTCCGCGACTGTTTTCGATCTGATGTTGCCAAGGGTTTTGGCCGGAGAAGCCATTACCCGAAAAGAAATCGCCCTAATGGGTCATGGCGGACTTTGCATGCATTGTAAAGAGTGCCGTTTCCCAGTGTGTCCTTTTGGGAAATAGGCTTTTATCTCTAAAGCAGCGGCAATTTTTTGTTGGGGGTCTCAAAAATTTTCTTTATCGACTAAGATAAACACTGTTCGGCAGAGGAGATGATGAGTGGAGGAGTAGAATGGACCTGGAGCGACGGGTGGCTTCTAATGGCACTCTTTCTTGTTGGGGTTGAGCGATCTGCTCATTTGCATGAGGTGCTCGGGGCAGCAGACGCTACGAACCACGCCATCCCCACGACACGGGAGCTTGCGCAGGCGTTCACGAAGTTTGCCCAGTGTGGTTTGATTACTGTCACAGATAACCAGTACGCAATCTGCCCTGAGCATGTTTCTGCTATCAAGAAGGTATATGAAGGTAGGGGTGGCTTGTTTGCATCCGGTGACAAGGGGTTGAAGTTCCTTAAAAGATCTAAACTCGTCCCGAAAAACGACCAGCTTATCACCTTGACCGATACGGCAGTTGAAGCGGCATATAAATCATACAGGAAAGTTATGCGGAAGAGATGAAGACCAAATAACAGTGTTGTGTCGATTGTCAGGCCGGGGTGGCCTGCCAACGGCATACATTACACGTTAAGTGAACATGGATAAGAAAGCTTTAATTATTCATATATCTATCTGTTTAATCATTGGCGGCATAATTGCCTTTTTTTCAAATGCCAAATGGTTTGCTGCATCATTCTGGATTTCTGCCGCTCTTTACATTCATGGATCGCTTGCCTATTATGAAGACGCAATGCCGGGAGGCTTTGATAATCCGGATGGAAAAGAAATTCCAGAATATACTAAGGGTTTCGGAGTTTTTAAATATTGGTTTTGTTCGGCAGCAATGTCCATAGTATTGACTGTAATAGGTTTACTTATTCAAAAATATGCTTGGTGGAGTTGGTAAACATCAGTTTCTAATAAAATTATTCCGACCGGACGATAAAATGTCGCCCGGCCGGTTATTTTTCAGCCGAAATGAGACACCCTGATATCAACCGCTTTCTAACGGAAATTCGGGCGATGCAAAAACAAATAAAAGAACTAATTATTGCCATCAAAGGCGCCGGCGAAATGGCCAGTGCTATAGCTTGGCGGCTTTATCAAGCCAATCTGAAAAAAATAATCATGATGGAAATCGAGCAACCTCTGGCGGTCAGACGTGAGGTCTGTTTTTGCGAAGCGATTGTGGAAAGGCAAAAGACGGTTGAAGGCGTTGAAGCAATCCGAGCCGAATCTTTTGACCAGGTCCAATCGCTCTGGCAAGCGCATAAAATCGCCGTGATGATCGATCCGCTTTGGAAAGCAATCCACGGGCTCAAAGCCGATGTAATCATTGATGCTGTCTTAGCGAAAAAAAATTTGGGCACGAGCATATCCGAAGCTCCCCGGGTGATTGCATTGGGTCCGGGCTTTAGGCCGGGTAAAGATGCGCATTGGATCATTGAGACCAACCGGGGGCATGATCTCGGCCGCATTCTTACGGATCAGGAGGCGGAGCCGGATACCGGGATTGCTACTGAAATAACCGGCATTACTTTTGAACGTGTTTTAAGAGCGTCGGCAGCCGGTATTTTTGAAACGAATCGAAGCATTGGAGAATCGGTCCAAGCCGGTGACGTAATCGGAGCCGTGGACGGGGTGGTCATTCAAGCTCAAATAAGCGGCGTGATTAGGGGGCTCCTGCGCTCCGGATTCCCGGTTAGCAAACATCTTAAAATAGGGGACATCGATCCTCGCGGGATTAAAAACTATTGCTATACGATCTCGGATAAGGCCCGGGCTATTTCCGGTTCGGTATTGGAAGCGGTTTTGAGGGAGAGGGTTTAGACAGGATAGAAGATTATCAGATTGTAAGATTATAAAATTATCAGACCAAAAATGAGATGATACGATTGAATCGCAAAATGATGACACCTTTAAATTAGGACTTGAGCAATCATTGATTTCATTACGACAAGCTTTTATGCTGGAAAATGGAGGAGTCGTCAGTATTGTAGGCGCCGGGGGCAAGACCACTTTAATGTATCGTTTGGCCCGGGAACTGGCTGAAGC
This sequence comes from Desulfobacteraceae bacterium, assembly GCA_003819975.1. The sequence continues at coordinate 3,003 of RPPU01000251.1, read as the reverse complement.
GGGCGAGTCGGTGCTGACGACCACCACCACCAAAATATTAAAGCCTGAAAAAGACCAGGCCGCTCATTTTATTTTTGCCCGCTCCGTAGAAGAGATTGTCAAGCGTGCTGAAGAGTTACCGGCAAATCATCCCCATCTTTGCGCCTCGCTGGAGCAGATTGATCCGAACGGAAAAACCAAAGGATTTCCGCCGGAATGGATCGATGAACTCATGCAGACCCATGTTTTCAAATGGATCCTTGTGGAAGCGGACGGCGCGGCTCGAAAACCATTGAAAGCACCGGCCGATTACGAACCGGTGATTGCGCAAACCACAAAATGGGTGGTCGGAGTCATGGGCCTGGATGCTCTTCAAAAACCTTTTGGATCAGAATGGGTTTTTCGATCCGAATTATTTCAAGCACTGACCGGATTGTCGATGGGTGAGCCGATTACACCGGAAGTGGTGGTAACCGCCATCATACATCAGAAAGGTTTGTTTAAAGATTGCCCGCTCTCGACCAAACGTATTTTATTTCTTAATAAAGCGGACCTTGCCGGCGCCTTGGACCAGGGGCGTCGGATTATCGCTTGTCTGCAAAAAGAAGCCAATGAAAATCCGATCCGGGTGGTGATCGGGCAGGTCCAACAGGCGGTTCCCGTATTGGAGTATGTGGATTTGTAAAGGTTTTTTGATTCTGAAAAACGTAACGGGATCTCTAAAAATTCGCCTTTTGAGAAATTTACTGTTCATATTTGGCCGATTTTTAAGGGTCTCGTAGTCGATAAAATGAATTTTTAGAGATCCCCGTAAGATCAAAAAACCTGTATTCCGGCAAGGATTGCCGGAATAAAAAAATATCGTACTGGCGACGAATTTCCTGTTTGGAGTGCGGCAGCAAGGGCGGAAGCCCTCGCGTGGCAAGACGCCGCTTTTTGGAGGCGCGACATGTCACGCCAAGTCAAAGCGCGGACCAGGACAGGAGTCCTCGTGTGACGTGTCCGCGCAATCCAAATAAGTCCGATGCGTTATCCGGGACCTTACTCTGAAGACAAAGCCCCGGCTTAAGATGAAAGTTTAGCAATCATTGTAACGATAGCAGCCACGATTGAAAAAAATAACGATGGTATAGACATAAGGGTCTGTAGGGGTTCAAAATTTTGAACCCCTACTAGTGAAAAAGATGATCATTTTAGATTAAATTTCGCTTTTAAGATAATGAGGCCGATTCTATGGAAAACATTTTTATCGCTTTGAACCGATTATTAGAACAAAATAAAAAAATGGTCCTGGCGCGGATTATCCGGCAAGTCGGATCAGCGCCGCGTTCGGTGGGCGCCAAGTGTCTTATTTTAGAAGATCATACGATTATTGGGACCATTGGCGGCGGTCTGTTGGAGCATCAAGCCGTTCAAAAGGCCGCGGAAGTGATGGAGCAGGGCCGTTCCCTGATCCTTCAGTATCAATTAAAGGGTGAAGAGATAGCCCGTTCCGAGATGTTATGCGGCGGTGAGGTCGATGTTTTTCTGGAGCCGATTTTTCCTGAAGATTATGAGGCAAAAGAGATTTTTAATAGAATCGCCGCGCTCTGCGAACAAGGTTTGAAAGGAACACTCGCGACCCGTATCCTTTCCGGTCTCAGTCATGACGACCCGGGGATGCGGGCTTTGCTGGAAGCGAATGGGACCGTCATCGGACCGGTTGATGCTCTGTTCGGTTTGGATCAAAAGAAATACGGTTCAATAAAAAAGTCCATACTGTTGCAGAAATCGTCCGACGCGCCATTGATTTTTCAGGAGCCGGTCGAGCCGGATGCGGTGGTCTATATTTTCGGCGGCGGACATATTTCCACCTTTGTGGTCCCATTGGCGAAAATGGCGGGGTTTCGGGTGGTCGTAATCGACGACCGCCGCGAATTCGCCAACAAGGAGCGCTTTCCGGGTGCCGATGAAATTATGCTGATTCCTTTTTTAGAAGTTTTTCATCACCTTGAGATCGGGGCGACTTCCTATATCGTTATTGTCACCCGCGGTCATACCTATGATCGCGATGTTTTGCGAATGGCTCTACAGACCAAACCGGCTTATATCGGCATGATCGGAAGTAAACGAAAAAGAGATTTGATTTATCAAGCGCTTAGGTCAGAAGGGGTCGAACAAGAGAAAATAGACCGGGTTCATTCCCCGATCGGTTTGGCGATCGGCGCGGAAACGCCCGAAGAGATCGCGATCAGCATTGTGGCCGAGTTGATCCGGGAGCGGTCAAGATCGCAGGGCGGCTCTCGAGATGGATTCCAAACAGTATGAGTCGCGAACAAGTGCGGAATGTAAGAATTTCAGTCATTATTCCGCTACTTAAAAAATCCGTGAATTGATCCACTCATACTGAGTGCTTCGACAAGCTCAGCACGAACGGAATATATTTGTGTAGTTTTTTCCGTTCGCCCTGAGCTCGTCGAAGGGTTTAAGGTGAACAGATGGTTTATCAGCTGATCCAGGTTATTACATTTTTTATTAACGCTTTGCAAGGAAGAGAATATGCTGCTGAACAAAATCATTAATTTTTTCTCCATTGAAATCTGGCGGGTCATGATGGACAACGTGTCCAAACCGAGACTGGTCCTTATAAAATTCTTGCGGACCACCGTTTTGTCTTTCCGTAGATTTATTGAAAATAAAGATGCCTTAAGGACTTCGGCTTTGAGTTATTATTCATTGCTTTCCATTGTCCCGGTTTTGGCTTTGGTTTTCGGCATTGCCAAGGGTTTCGGTTTTGAGAAAATCGTTGAAAAGGTTCTTATAAAGAATTTTGAAGGCCAGGAGCAAATGTCCGCTCAAATCATATCGTTTGCCCATGCATTCCTCGCCAATGTCAAAGGCGAACTGGTAGCCGGCATGGGCATTGTCATTTTGTTTTATACCACCATCCGGATCCTGACCAATATCGAAGACTCTTTCAACGACATATGGCGGGTCACCCAAGCGCGCAACCTGTTGCGTAAAATCCGCGATTACCTCTCCCTT
>RPPU01000250.1 GCA_003819975.1 Desulfobacteraceae bacterium | reverse complement strand
CTGACCGGTTTTAAAAGCCCCTTGCGATTGCAGGTAAGTCACGCCCAATCGGTGAAGAAGTTACCGGAAACCGCCATTCGTTTGGGTTGGAGCCGGGACGACCCGAATCAGGCTTTCCGGATCGGAGACCGGGTGTGGGGTTTTCAATTCCACCCGGAATTCGACCGGGAAATCGTGCAAACGTACATAGAATATCATCGGGAGACGTTGATCAAAGAAGGCAAAGACCCGAACGCCTTGATCCGCCAGAGCGAGAATACCCAGTTCGGCGGGCAGATATTGAGACGGTTTGCGAGGATCGTGAAAAGTCAAAAGTGAGATAAGCCCGCGAGCATACGGCAGACCTGCCAGAGGACCTTTTATGGTTAAAATCACCCGTCCCATTTTGCACGGCATTCACAAGTGCGAACGCCTTTTTATGCAGATAGAAAAAGCGCGGGCGCGGCCCGTTATCTGGATTTCGGCGCCGGCCGGATCGGGCAAGACCACACTGGTTTCGAGTTATCTGGAGTCGCACCGGCTGCCCAGCCTTTGGTACCAGTTTGATCAAGGCGATGCGGATCCCGCGACTTTTTTTTATTATCTGGGTTTGGCGGCAAAAAAAGCAGCTCCCAGAAAGCGACAACCTCTGCCTTTGCTGACTTCAGAATATTCTTTGGGCCTGCCGGCTTTTACCGCCCGGTTTTTTGAAAATCTTTACAGCCGCTTGAAACATCCGGCCATTATGGTTTTTGACGATTATCACGAAATGCCGTTATAATAAACAATAAGATAAGTTATTAAAATATTTAAATAAATTCATATATCCCTTTTTCTGCCGGATATTTTTCATTCCCCCTTCCGGAAATTTCTAAATCGGTAACAAATCCGTAACAGATTCCCGGATATATCTGTTACGCAGCATGGGCGGTCTCCCAGGTTAAGGCGAAGCGGTCCATTCCGGGTTGTATTTCCGGGCCCAAGGCTTCGGCAGGGGGAGCTTTTTATGGCGCCTAGCGTATCCGATGGAAAGGGACGATAGGCGCCGAATAAATTTTTACATGGAGGAACCGGGCAATGAAGGGAACAAGGCAAAGAACGACTTTATTCATTTTTATTCTGATTGCAGGTCTGGCATGGGGCGCAGCGACCGTTTTCGGAGCCGAGCCGGTGATGGTCAAGGACATTTGGCCAAATGCTCCTTCGGGAATCGATACAAACAATCTTTTCGCCGGCGTGAACGGTATCCTATATTTTAACGCCGCCAGCGGCACCACCGGCCAACTCTGGCGCAGCGACGGCACCGAGTCCGGGACCTATATGCTCGCCCCGGAGGTCGACCCTTCGGAGCTTATGGGAGCCGGCGGCACCCTTTATTTTAGGGGGTATGACGCCGATAGCAATTATTATGAACTCTGGAAGAGCGACGGAACAGCGAGCGGTACGACTCTGCTCACGAACACCAATGCATACCCGGTTAATCTTTACCGGCTGAACAATGCATTATTTTTTAATGCCAGCCTTCTTGGGACCCGTGATCTCTATAAGACCGACGGAACGGCCGCCGGCACGGTCCGGCTCACAACCGGCAGCGTCAATCCAGATAATTTGGCCGACATGAACGGCACGTTGTATTTTGCGGGACGCGATCCGGGCAGCGGCTGGTTTGGAATTTGGAAAAGCAACGGAACCGCAAGCGGCACGACTCAAGTAAAGGGCTTCAGCGATGGCCGGCCCATGCGCCTGGCCCATATAAGCGGCACTCTGTTTTTTGCGAACTGTAACGCGGGCGGGGCTTGGGATCTTTGGGAGACCGACGGCACGGACGGAGGCACCTCCCAACTCACGAACGCCGATACCCGGCCCGAACAGCTTACCGGCAGCAAGGGGACGCTGTTTTTCCGCGGATATAATGCCGGCAGCGGTCACTATGAACTTTGGAAAAGCAACGGAACCGCAGGCGGCACGATCCGGCTTACCGACGCACAAGTCGACCCCGCCTTTCTTATCGATCTAAACGGAACGCTCTACTTCAAAGGGTTTGCCGCCGACAGCGGTGATGAACTTTGGAAGAGCGACGGGACCGTGAGCGGCACCACCAAAGTCACGAACGCCAATGTCTCTCCTTATTTTATAAGAAATTTAAATGGAACGCTCTATTTCACCGGACATGATGCGACCGGCGGTTGGGAACTCTGGAAAAGCGACGGCACCGCGAGCGGCACGACCCGGGTGACGGATATTTATGCGGGGCTGGGCGACGCTTTTCCGCAGTATTTGACCGATGTGAACGGCACCTTGTTTTTTGCCGCCGTTGACGGTGTGCACGGTAAGGAGCTTTGGAAGCTTACGGTTTATTCGCCCGGCGGCAATTCCGGTTCCGGCGGCGGAGGCGGGGGCGGCGGCGGTTGTTTCCTGACGGCCGTGAAGCCGGAGGTCTGTTGCGCTTGGGTGCTCCCCATGCTAACCACGTTTTTTTCATTTTTTTTCATTAAAGAAAATTTCAAAAAACAGCCCGGCAAACGGCATGATTAAAGAATATCTAAAATATCATTCCGCGGATTCCCCAAAGAAAGGGCCATTTAAGTATGATGATGTCCATTGATGCTTTTGCGCCCAGTTTCATCGTGCGCATCTACCGGCATGAAAAAGGCAACCCCGGCGCTTTGACCGGAATCGTTGAAAAAGCGGGAAGCGAAGAGAAGTGGCCCTTCCGGAGTTACGACGAGCTCTGGAACCTGCTGAACGCGCACGGGCGACCCGCTTCATCCAAAAAGTGGGGCAGAAAAGAAAAAGAGACGCGTTGAATTTTTAGCCTTATCGCAAAAAGGAGGGATCATGAAACGATATCGTTTATGTCTGGTTGCAGCATTGATTTTGGGATGGGCGTTCCAGACGCCGGCGGCGAATAAATATGATGTCAAATCGGGCATCATCACGTTTGAAACGGTTATGCGGGTCGGCAAAACCGCAATCAAAACCCAAAAAATACTCTATTTCGACGATTTTGGAGCCAAAGAATGCGAAGAAACCTATTCGCAAGGCCGGCTCGGCAGTGTGCTTATCTGCGACGGTAAAAATAGAATATCTTTGGCGCCGGCTAAAAAGAAAGCGGTCAAAGAAGGGCCGTGCGACCGGGGCATCGGGACCCGGATTGACATCAATGACATGGGCACGGAAAAAGAGATCCAGGCCGGGGTGGTGAAAAAAATGCCGTCCATGACCGTTGCCGGGCAGACCTGTGAAGTCATCCAGGTGACCAAAAAGAACGGGGAAGTCGATGTCTACGGCGGCTGGAACCGGGTTTTGGTTTACTTGAAAACCGGTTCCAAAGTTGTGGCAACCGAAATCAAAGCGATTAAAATCGAAGCGAATGCGGCCGTGCCCAAGGAAAAGTTCGAGATTCCGGCGGGATACACGCGGCCTTAGCATCTGCCGACCCATATTTTTCAACAAGGAGGAAGAACAATGAAATTCAAAATGCTTATCATCGCCTGTTTCAGTCTGGCAACAATCGCTCAGGCCCAATCGGCAGCCGGTCCCAAAACCAATCTTCTGGAAATACCCAACGGCACGGTGATTGTCTCCGCGAGCAGTATGTATAACAGAACTTGGACCGTTTCCAACCTCATAGACGGTTCGACCAAAACGGGGTGGTGCAGCGCCGATAAGGCGGCTTTTCCGCACACCATTGTTTTTGAGCTGGCCCAGCCGTACGCCGTAACCGGCGTGGCGGTCGACAACACCGGCGACCAGGCAAGCAGTTATCCCGGGATATCGGCAAAGGATGTTGCGGTCTACGGCTCCAACCAATCGGCCGCCGAAGGCTTCACTCTGCTGACTTCTGTGCAAGCGCCGGCCGGTTCGCGCAAAGAAACGGCGCTTAAGGCGCCGGTGACGGTCCAATGGCTTAAATTTGCGGTGAACTCAAATTGGGGCAATAACGATTACACCGAAATCATGGAGTTGGAAGCCTACGGCCAATCAATCGGGCCCGCCCCCAAAGTAGATGTTGCGGGCATTTATCAAACCAATTATGAATCCATGCGGATCGACCAGGACGGCACTAAAGTTTTGGGCTGTTACGACTATGGGAAAGGGGAACTTTCCGGCAGCCTAAACGGCCGGGTCATGCAGTTTGAATGGCGTCAGGAAGAAGATAAACGATCCGGCACCGCGATCATGGTGCTTTCCCTAAAGGGCGATGCGCTGAACGGCTTCTGGTATGAAAACGGTCAACTGAAGGGCGAGTGGACGGGCAAAAAAGGGGGAAATCCGCCGCGTTGCAAAACCGCGAAGGGCGGGGGCCTGGCGGAAAAACTGGCTCAAACGGGCAAAGCGGAACTATATGGTATTTATTTCGACTCCAACTCCGCCGTGCCCAAGCCCGAGTCGGAGAAAACCTTGAACGAGATCCTGGCGGTGCTGCAGGCGCAGAGCGCGCTCAAACTGACGATCGCCGGACACACGGACGCGACCAATACCGATGCCTATAATCTGAAACTTTCGCAACAGCGGGCCGAGGCCATTGTGGCGTGGCTGGTCAAGCAAGGAATCGCGAATGCGCGCTTGATTGCCAAGGGGTTCGGCAAATCCCAGCCCGTGGCCGACAATGCCACGGCGGCCGGCCGGGCGCTCAATCGCCGGGTCGAACTCATCAAACAGTAGAACCCGTTCCCAGGTCGCCGAACGATTCCTTCGGTATGGGGTATCGGTATATAAACATAGATTATGTATTAGAACTTTTTAAGCAGGTTACCCGAACAGGATTCGTTTTTACAAGAGCCATCACAAAAGTGATAGCGACAACTGTAACTATTGAGATCTCCCCTTTCAAGGCAGGCGCCGAGGCATAAAGGCTTGCAAGATGATATTTTAATGAATTGAAGCTATTGTATTGAAAAACATTGCGCCTGCCGATCTTGCGATAAAGGCCGGAGCAGGATGAGTTACAGTTGTAAAAACGAATCCTGTTCGGGCTTGGTAGTAGAAAAATTTTTTTGTATCATTTGGGATAAACGGCAAAAAGAGAAGGGGATGAACCCCGGATCAAGGACATTTCATCATTTTAAGGAGGAGAAAAAAATGAAACAAGGAATGAGATTGTGTTTTGGTAAAGTAGTGGCCTTTTCCCTTTTAGGCCTGTTCGGCGCGCTGGTCTTGGTTCAGCCGTCACAGGCAGTGACGCCGCTCGGAAAGCCCTGCACCACCCATCAGCAGTGCGTCACCCAGCGTTGCGACAACCGGCCGGACGCCGGGTGCGTATCGCATGACGGAACCGGCAACGGCGGCGAATTCTGCACCACGCACCAGCAATGTCGCACCGGTTTTTGCATCGTCCCGTCCGGCACCATCCGCGGCCAGTGTTCCGGCGGCGGCCGGTCGCTGGGAACAGACTGCGTGTCGCACAATGAATGCTTGTCTCAGCGTTGCGACAACCGTAAAGGCGCCGGGTGTGTGGCCCAGGACGGGACCGCTAAAGGCGGCGAAATCTGCACCACCCACCAACAGTGCCGCAGCGGAAACTGCAATGTCACCAACGGGCTGAAGGGCACCTGCTCGGCCGGCGACCGCCCAAACGGACAACCCTGCAGTGTCTGGTCCGAATGCTCGTCGAAAAACTGCGCTCAGGGCGTGTGCGCGCCGCCGAAATCGAACCAGAACAAAGCGCCCAATCCATATCCGTTGGGGTTGGCGCCCGATTTTTCCGGCGCTCCCAACCGGACCGTGGCCTACCAAGGTTCCAGCCAAATTCCTCCCTCCGCATCCACCAGAAAAACCGTTATCACCGGCGTCAAGAACACATGCCAGTATCAGATACTGCTTTCTTATCATAACAAATACGGAAGCGCCGTGGGCTCGTCGGTTTGGGTGAATCCGGGCGCATTGACCAGCCATTTCAACGGTTATGAGGCCACGGCTCTATGGAAAGCCATCGGGCCCGAATCCGGCTCATTCGTGGGAGGCAATAAAGCCATCAGCATAGCAATTATGTGGAAAGAACAATAGAGGTTTTCCGGGATTTCCCTCAAAAGGCGATTGAAGGTTCTCTTCAATCGCCTTTTTGCTTTTTGCCCCTGCGCATCATTCAATACCCTTTAATTACCCAAATCCACCGCCTAATTTTTGTAACCCTTTAATAACGGTAACTTAGTCCGATACCCTGATCACCAGGAAGGCATCAGATGCAAGGCGCCTAGGAGCGACGAATGAGGCGTATTTAGTCATACGCCGCAGTGAGGAGCGAACGAAGGCAACGCCGCAGATGATGCCTTCCTGGTGAATCAGGGATTATTTTTCAGTTTGACCGGCGACCCCGGTTGTTTTATACTTTGCCCGGTTAAGGGTGGGAATGTAAAACCAAAAACAGAAACGCACTTCGAGACCGCACATGGTGAAAATAAGCCGTCCAACGCCCAAAGATGCTTACTTACGTCAACGCTTGTTTAAACAACTGGATCGGATGCGGAGCTTTGCGGTCACCTGGGTCTCGGCTCCGGCCGGTTCCGGTAAAACCACTTTGGTCAGCAGCTATATCGAGCACCGTAAAATCCCCTGCCTTTGGTACCAACTCGACCAGGGCGACGGCGATTTGGCCACTTTTTTCTATTACCTGGGCCAGGCCGCTAAAAAAGCCGCGCCCCGCAAACGCAAACCGCTGCCCATGCTGACCCCGGAATATCTGCAGGGCCTTCACATCTTTGCCTTGCGTTACTTTGAAGAACTTTGCGCCCGGGTCAAACCGCCCTT
>RPPU01000249.1 GCA_003819975.1 Desulfobacteraceae bacterium | reverse complement strand
TCCACTAAGGAATTGGCCCGGCTGCTTAAAGTCAAAACGATCATACCGTGTAACCCGGAAACCGCGACGAAACATAGCGGCTACTTGATTGGCGGAACGTCGCCGTTCGGAACCAAAAAAACCATGCCCATTTATATGGAAGCGACTATTTTAGATTTGCCCAAGCTTTATATCAATGGCGGTAAAAGAGGGTTTCTGGTCGGAATGAATCCGAAGGAATTAATCCGAATCTTAAAACCGATTCCAGTAAAAGTGGGAATTTAATCGCTTATTTTGTTGATATCGACAAAAGATTGTCGGCCGTAGGGGCGACCGGCCGGTCGCCCCTACATTCTCACCTTCACACGTTCCCTGTCCGCCGTATAGGTTTCTCAGAAGGCGGAAGGCTCTGCGAAGGCGAAACACTTTCTCACGTTCTAACATTCAAACGTTCACACCATCTTTTCTATGCTCTGAATTGCATGTCATGCAACTGACGATAATGGCCGTTTAAAGCCAGCAATTCAACATGGGTGCCCTGCTCCACGATCCGGCCCTTTTCCAGCACAAAAATACAGTCTGCTTCGCGGATGGTGCTGAGCCGATGGGCCACCACCATAATCGTGCGCCCGCCGCGCAAGCGAAAAATAGCTTCCTGCACCAAATTCTCGCTTTCCGCGTCCAAGGCCGAAGCCGCCTCATCCAGGAGCAGAATGGCCGGATCGACCAGAATGGCCCGGGCAATGGCGATACGCTGACGCTGGCCGCCGGATAAAAGCGTGCCGCGGTCGCCCACCACGGAATCATACCCCTGGGATTGGGCCAGGATAAAATCATGGGCATGGGCCGCCTTGGCCGCGGCCGTGATCTCGGCCATCCCTTTTTCCGGTGCGCCGTAACGAATGTTATTGGCGATCGTGTCGTGAAAAAGCAGAACTTCCTGATTGACGATCCCGATCTGACTTCTCAAAGAAGACAACGTCACTTCGCGAATATCGCGGCCGTCGATCCGGATCGCGCCTTGCCGGACATCGTAAAATCGCGGAATCAAATCCAGCAGCGTGCTTTTGCCGGCGCCGGTGGACCCCACAAAAGCCGCCATCTGACCGGCCTGCATTTTAAAAGAAACCCCTTGCAGCACCGGTCGTTGCCGATCATATCCAAAACCCACCTTTTCAAATTCAATAGATTCTTTATGCCGCAAAAGAACTTTAGAATCAGGCCGGTCCTGGATCTCGGGCACGGTCTTCATGATGCCGAAAACCCGCTCCGTGGCGCCTTGCAAGGTACGGAGTTCATTGTTGACCCGGGCCAGCGTTTTAACGGGAGCATAGACCCTTGAAAAGGCGTACATCATGGCAAATATTTCACCCAAGGATTGCCGGAAATAGACCTTACCGATGATCAACACCGCCGGCAGAACAATAAAAACCGTTGAATCCATCATGGGACCCAAACCAAGGAACCAGCGATTCCAATGCATGATCTTCTTGTAAAACTGACCGACCAGAACGTGGAACTTGGCCGATTCCTTCTGCTCCATGTTGAACCCCTGCACGACTTTCAGACAGAGCAGGGTTTCCTGATAAGCGGAGGTTACATATGAAACGGCTTCCTGCACGCGCTTTGAATGCTTTTTCACCTTTTTGCCGAAAAGCCGGACTAAGACGATAATCAGCGGTCCAACGATAAAGACCAATAAAGTGAGCTTATAATTCATGAAAAAAAGGTAAATCAGCAGGACAAAAGCCGTCAGCGGTTGCTGCACCAATCCGATTAAAATATTGGCAATTCGTTCCTGCATGACGGTCAGGTCCGCGGTTGAACGGGAAATGAGTTCTCCGGTTTTGCTTTTATGGTAATAGGCCAAGGGCAAAGAGAGATATTTTTGAAACAAATCGATCCGAACGGATTGGATAGTGCGATTGGAAAAAGCGGCGGTAGTTAACTCACCTAAATATTGAGTGATGGAGCGGATCAACGTGGCGCCGAAACCGATCAGGGCGAAAAGGACCAGCAACCGGTTGGGTGAAATATTTTCAACCAATACCTTCTCGGTAAGCTGTATCCTCAAAGGCTGCCATTGAAAAGCAAGCCACGGCAGTTTCCAGGTAATCAATTCCGTCCCGCTTTTCATGCCTTCATCGATAAACGGTTTAATTAATGCGACCGGTATTATTGCAAACAGGGAAGAAATGGTAATAAGGACCAAAGCCAGAACAACCAACCGTCGATTGGCTCTGACATAATGAGCGATTTCTTTACCTAAGATTCGCTTTAACATGTTTCATCTTCCCAAGATGTATGGTTGCGGACCTGATATAAAGCATAAATTGGAACCAACATGATTTAGACCGACTTTTTCTTTGATATTTCTTAAGGTTATAGGCAGACACCCAAAAAAAGTCAATTGATTTATCCGAAGCCTTTTATTTACGATATATTCGGCCGACATCTTAAAGGAGGAGATTTATGAATCGCTATGCCGTCCTATCCGACATTCGCTGCAATATCTGGGCGCTTGAGGCCGTCTTGATCGATGCCCGGCTTCGATCTGTCCGCTCATTTATCAACCTGGGCGATACGCTTTATAATTGAAAGCTGCGGCCTGCGCCCATCAAAAAAATCGGGAGGATTGGGCGCACTGGCTTATGACCGGCCGAGCTTAAGGAATCGGCTTTTGACAGCTGCATTAAAATAATTTACAATAACAGTAAAAAATTCTGTTGCTCCTATCCGGAAAACCGTATATTTTCAGATTGTTATGACGAAATAAAGGAGTATTTATGGTCAAATCGGTCAGACTCAAAAAATCGGCAATTGAAAAAGAACCCTATTTGGTATGGAACGCTTATATCGATCTGCTGTCCACCTCCGGTTATCAAGAGCTAAGCGATATCCAGCGACCAGCCCACTTGGTATTCTGGTATGAATCGGAAATGCAGAACGGTGGGCACCTGCAATATTTTGAGAACCAGGGCACGGAACGTCTGGCCGAAACCATTGCCGCCTTAAAGGCGCTCGACGCCGGCGATCAGGCCAAAATACTGGATGCCGCCGCCCAACAATACCTCTCCACCCACAAAGATCAGGATGATGACGCGGATATCGCCGATTTTGTTTCTGAAGCGCTCAAAGGCGGGTTCAATGATTTTGACAAGCAATTCCAGGCTTGCGCCCTAACCCTGCAAAATCATTTGGCCGATTATCTGGCAGCCCACCAAGCCGAGTTTGTGGAAATTATTTAACCCGAAATTCAAGAGAAGAGTATTTTACCGCGGACAAAAGGCAGACAGGGGACGGACAAGACAGAATAAAATGAACACCCCGCTTTGGATGTGATTGTTATTTGATCCTGTTTCCAATTCAATTTGCGCCGACCGCCCGCGTGCGGGACCACTCCCGTAAAGCCTGGATATGCTCGGCGCGAGTACGGCAAAGCGGGATCGTCTTGCCGGCTTCATCCAAAAGACAAGCCATATCCAACTTTTTCTTGACCGCGAAACTGGAATACAATGCGGAAATAACAACCTGTTCAATCTCGGCGCCATTTTCTCCGCGGTCTGCATGGCGCGTTTGAAATTCTTCTCACTCTCGCCGATATACTTGTTGTATAGGTTGGCCGGATCCATCTTCAGGAGCGGCAGGGCCCATTCCTTGGCCACGGCTTTGGCGCATAATGTTTTACCGGTCCCCGGAACACCGAGCAATAAAATCCCTTTGGGAAAAGAAAGGCCATAGGTGCGGGCGTTTTCCGGATCCATGATGATGCTTTTGCGCTTTTCGAGCCATTGCTTGAGTCCGGCCAGATCGGCGATATCGGCCAGGGATTCCTCAACCGGGTAATATTCCAGCAACCCCTCTTTTTCAATAATCTCCCGCTTGGCCTGAATAACAGCCTGGGTCCCGTCCGTACTCAGCCGGCCCTCTTCGATCAGGACCCGCGTTAAAATTTTCTTGGCTTCTAAAAGGGTCAAACCCCGCAAATTCGCGATCAAACGTTCCTGGTCCTGAGGAGATAATTCATTGCGCACGCGCATGCGCTTGGCCACATCCCGGCAAACCTGCTGGACCAAACGGACAAAATCATTGCGACCGGGGAGCGGCATCTTGATAAAAGCGGCAGATTCATCTGATCGGCCAGGAGTTTGATCAGCAGACCGGCCCGCTCTTCCTCTTTGGTATCGATGACAATGAGACCATAACGGGAACGGATCAGCAGTTTCAGCTCACCAAGCAGGTCGGATTTGTTATTCACCATAAGAATAAATCCCTGTTTGTTCCTTTCAGCTCAAGGATCAGCCCTATCAGCTATCTCAAACCGCCCTATTTATATATGATTACCTGTTTAAGGTAAAGCCTTAACCGGTTACCATCGTACGGTCTCATTTCGGCAATCTCGTTGGAACTCCAGTTCCGACTTGCCGGAATTCATGTTTTTTCGATCCTACGCTTTTCAGGATCAAAAAAACATTTAGCCTCTTTGGGCGCAATCAAGCAACCAAATAACAGTTGCATATTGTCCGGAATTGTATTATATTACCTTTATGAGTAAGGAAAAGAAACTTTTACGGCGTTTTTTATCAAGACCTAAAGATTTTACGTACAATGAATTACGCAAACTGCTTTTTAGCTTGGGGTATGAGGAAGCCCGGAAGGGCAAGACTTCCGGCTCAAGAGTGGCCTTTGTCAATAAACAGACAAACCATATCGTTAGATTGCATAAACCACATCCGGGAAATGAGCTGAAAATGTATCAGATTGATTTGATAAAAGAGGAACTTTACGCGAGAGGTGTCATATGAAAGATGTACTGAGCTATAAAGACTTTATAGGATCCGTTCACTTCAATGCTGAAGATGAAGTTTTTTTCGGAAAAATTGAAGGAATCGACGATCTTGTTTCTTTTGAAGGGAAAAGTGTCGAAGAATTAAAGAGAGCATTTGAAGAATCCGTTGAAGATTATATGCGCCTCTGCAAGGAAAACCGTAAGGAGATCGAAAAGTCATATAAAGGAAGTTTTAATGTCAGAATAGCACCGGAACTGCATAGAAAAGCAAAAAGAAAGGCCACCCTATTGGGAATATCATTAAATCAGTTTGTTCAAAAAGCAGTGGAGGACGAGCTAGAACAAGAAAAGGCTTTTAATTAAAAACAAAGCTCCACTTTTTCAGTGGAGCTCCCGGTAAAAAAAATGGGTATTCTCACCTATATCTGATGCATCTCAAAAGTACCGCTGCAACCGGCCGGATCATTGTAACTGCCGTTGGTCGTGTAATACTTGCCGTTTTTCAGGCACAAGGTGGCCTTGATCGGAGTGGTCTTACCCGTCGAAATCTCGCGGATTTCGCCCTTAAGTTCGCAACACTTTTCCACGGAAGTAACAACTCCTTTAAAAGTATGGGTAACGACCATGGCGCCGTCCTTGGGCGACTTGATCTGACCTTCGACGCCCGAGCCGCAATTGGCTTGGGTCAGGATAAAAATGAATTTTTCGGTCTTGGGCTTGCAGGTCGCAGAAGCCATATCCTTGTGAACGCCTTCATAGATTCCGGCGATGCAGCAGGAGCCGGCTGGTTGTTCGCAAACAAGCTTGGTTGCCTGACTGTTATTGGTTTCATTGGCTTCCTTAACCGTGTTGTGCAGATCGACCACCGCCTTGATTCCGACCGCTGTCGTGACCTTCAAATTGCTGTAATAGGTTGCCGTGCCGCCCGGTTTCTGCAAAGCCTTGGCCGGATCGAATTTCCAGATCGAGGCTCCCCCCCAACCGGTTCCGTTGCGATACAGATAAACACCGGCGCTCTTGGGTGTATGAACCGTCCAAACTGCGTCCGGCACATGACCGGGTCCTAAATTTTTGACCACCACGGCCACATTACAGCTCTGGTCGAGAAAAATCTTCTCAATCACGAGATCAGGCAAAGCCGGCGCAGGCGCGGCCACGGGTGACGCCGGCTGGGCCCACAAGTTCCCGGCTGCCAGCAAAAAAAATCCTGCCATCATCCATCCAATTAATTTTATTGAACTTTTCATCTTTGTTTCTCCTTCCTTTTTTAGGTTTTGATAATAATTAGTGGCTCTGACTGTAAAAAGGTTCAAAAATTTGCTTTTATCGAAACCTTCCGGTAAAAAGGATGGATTCCTGGTTTCAGGATTATTGCTACAAGGATTTTCTAATGACCTGCGAATTTGACGGAAAAGAATGCGACTCTTAGCTGGGAAAACCTTAAAGAAGCGGTTCAGGCGCGGAGTTGGCCTAAGTTGATCAGGCCGCTTTGGCTGTCAATTGCGATAGTATTTTTGCCTCCAATCTTTTTTCTCTTCTCTTGGTTTGCCTTATGGTCTATCCTGTTTGAATTGACCTGGATGGCGGTTACCCCGTTGGCCATCTTATTTACTTATGCGGAAATAAATCTTACCAAAAAATATATGACCCGTATCCCACGAAGAATAAAAACCATCCGTGATCTTGTTCCTTATGCGGTCACCTCCGAACAAATTAAATGGACCCGGGACCAGGTTTCCGAATTGGTTAAGAAGATTGTACTGGAGCAACTCAATCTTTCCGAGGCAGACTATCGCGAAGAGGCCCATTTTATCGATGACTTCGGTTTGGACAGATAACCCTGATTTTTAAACTCAACCAAGGCAAATAAATGAACATTGAAGCCGTGTTTTTTGATCTCGATGATACCCTTTTTGACCGGGAAAATGCTCAACATCAGGTTGTCGGTATTATGATCGATGCGTTCCCGAATTTTTTTGCCAATATTCAAAAAACGGCCGTAGAGGCGGCTTTTATGGAATCG
>RPPU01000248.1 GCA_003819975.1 Desulfobacteraceae bacterium | reverse complement strand
TCCGCTGTTCCTGGATCCGCGTTCTGACTTGCTCCGTGCCGCCTTGTTTGGTTATTTGCCTGAGTTGTCTTCCTTTTCTGATGGCCGGTTATCCCGTGCGTTTTTTCTTCTGCTTTCTTAATCTCGCCATTGCCCTGGCGGTCTTTTTTTGCACGTTCATGGTTTTTTCGCGCCCTGAAATTCTCTATGCCGCCAAACCTATGAAATCGAAAACGAAATACAGCCGCTCAAGCCTGGACGACCGCGGCTTCCAAATGCATTTCGACCGCTTAATGGATTTTATGGAACATAAAGAAGGTTATACGGATCCCGATTTGACCTTGACGAGATTGGCGGAAACTCTGTCTATTCCGCGCAACGATTTGTCCCGAATTATCAACGAAAAAACAGGGAAAACTTTTAACGATTTTGTCAATTATTATCGCGTTCAAAAAGTGATTGCATTATTCAATGATCCATTCCAAAAAAATGAACCGCTGCCGACCCTCATTTTTCAAGCCGGATTTAATTCCATAACAACGTTCCAGAAGGCCTTTAAAAAAATGACGGGCGAATCGCCCGTGGCTTTCCGGAAAAAGCTTTTCCCGCCGCATGAGAGCCGATAAAAAATCCTGCGTTGAGCGTCCATCCGTCATGCTGCAATTCCCATGCTCCTCTTTGCCGAGCGTACATTTACGGCACGCTTCGGCCAAGAGGAGGCAAGGAATCGTTTTATAGTGACTTTAATAAATTTCCGCCCAGGCATATACGCGCCGGAACTGCTTGTCTTAAACTTAAGAGATTCCATATTCGCGCAACTTCATGAATGCTATTTGTTTAACAGGGCAAGGTGACTTATCGGCAAAACTACTCAATAATCATGATGCATGCATTCATCTTTTTCCAAATTTTATTTTAATCCCACCTCCGGCGTAATATTCATGTCCTCCGGTCCCGCCGCTTCCTCCTCCTTGGATGGATAACCCCACATTCTTATAGGAAAGGCCAGCGTAACCGCAACCTCCGCCGTCCGGCGGACATGCCGTTGGTCCCCATTCCCAATTCCAATCGCCTTTTTTAATCTTAATATTGGGCTCCTGACCGCCGGCAATGGCGCGCATTTGGCGTTCCGTTAATGCCGTCTGTTTCATCTTCAATTGCTCTAATTTCATAAAATACTCCTTGAAATAATTGTTGAAAGGTTCGCTATCCCAACCTTGCCCTGTGTGGATCCATATTCAATCGACGGTAAAATCCTCTTATTTCTTTAGCGCCGCCATAATGGGTTGAAAAATCCTTTCCAATAAACTAAAGTCCTCGGTGATGATTTCGGCCGTGCCCTGCATCTCCTGAATAAAAGGTAATTTTTTATTAAAATGGGTGGTCAAACCCTCTAAAAGCTCAACTTCAACCAGGTAAGCGTCATCGGTCGCTACCGGAGACTTGGACTTCACCCGGCCGCGCACCATGCCATATTCCTGATAAGGAAAACCGAAAAACTTGATGTTAACCTGTTGTCCGATTTTGACCTTGCCGGAGCCCTGCATGGGCAAGGTCACTTTGCCAAGTATGTTTTGCGATTGATCAGGCACGACTGAAAAAACGTTCTCGCCTTCTTTAACGTTTTGATTGGGGCTCCAGTATTTTGGAAAAGAAACCCGACCCGCCAGCGGCGCCTTTAAAATATATTTATGCTCCCATTGACTGATTTGACCGTTTAAATTTTGAAACGTTTCCTTCAGAACCGCCTGCAGTTTGGTCTCCTGGTCTCGGCGCTGCAGGTCCAATTCGAGAACGGATTGCTCTTGCTGCAGGATCTCGAGTTCTTGTTTTGCCAGGTTCGACTTGGTTTCTTCAAAAACATAGGCTCTTTGCAGAAAATCACTCTTGGTCTTTTCAAACTCGAAACGGGAGACGATATTGCGTTTCACCAAGTCCTGGACCCTGGCATATTGGCTTTTAGCCAGTTCCAGATCCTCTTTTTGAATCTTGATCTGGCTTCTTAAAAACTCGAGAGCCCGTCCTTGTTTGTCGATCTGTGCCCGTATTGAATCGATCTTTTGCCGGTGATAGCGCAGATTCAAAAACACATGGTATTCATTGTAAGCTTTTAAAAAGGTTTCATAGCCGGATTGCAATTCGCCCAGGGCATAATGGGTGTCGAAGGCGCCGGCGCCGGGGTTGATAACCTCCGCTGTCTCAAAAGAGGCCAAGCGCGATTTCAATTCAAAGACATGGTTTTCATCGGCCGGGGTTTCGATCAGGGCGATCAGCGCGCCTTGTTTGACAAGCTCATTTTCCCGCACATAGAGGCGCTGGATTTTTCCGCTAACCCGAGCCACGATGCTTGCGGCGGGGATTTCGGCGGTTATCATGATCTTGGAAGGAATGATATCGGGATATTTAAAAAACCCGGTTCCGATCAGTAGGATCGTGAAAGTCGCAAAGAAAACGCTAATGCCCCAACGGACGATCCAGCGCGGGATATAACCCATAACTTCCTGGACTTCTTCACTGCGCGATTCCGGTAATTCGATTTTGTTTTCATTCAGCCCATTCATCAAGATTCGCTTCCCAATTCCAGTTGGTTTTTAACCAGGTTGAAATAAGCCCCGCTTAAAGAGGTCAATTCACCGTGGGTTCCTTTTTCGATAATCCGCCCTTTTTCCAGGACCACGATCTGATCGGCGTTTCTGACCGTACTCAGGCGGTGGGCCACAATGATCACGGTCCGACCCCTGAAAAACAGGTTCAGATTGTTCATGATGATCGCTTCATTGCGGGCGTCCAGGGCATTGGTGGCTTCGTCGAAGAACAAGTAGGCGGGATTTTTATACACGCTGCGCGCGATCAGGATGCGTTGTTTTTGGCCCTGACTCAATCCGTGGCCTTCCATGCCGATCTTGGTGTCATAACCTAAAGGCAGCGTTTCAATCAGATCCTGGATATGGGCGGTTTTAGCGGCATGCAACAATTTGGCCGTATGGATCGTTTCATCGCCGACCGCGATATTTCTGATGATCGTATCCGAAAAAACAAAACCATCCTGCATGACCACCCCGCATTTCTGACGCCAGAAGCGCTGGTTGATATGGTTTAAGGGTATGTCCCCGACCTGAATCTCCCCTTTGCTCGGCGGATAAAAACCAAGGAGTAATTTGAGCAAGGTGGTTTTGCCGCTGCCGCTTACGCCCACAATAGCGGTTATTTTTCGTTCCGGGATCAGGAGGTCCAGATCCTGCAGCACAGGTTCGGATTTGGATCCGGCATAGTGAAACGATAAATTACGGATATGGATGGAGTGCCGGGCCGGCAATTGGACCATTTGCGGCTGATCCGGCTTTTGCTCGTCTTTTTGCAGATGGATTTCAGCCAAGCGTTCCAAACTGATCTTGGCGTCCTGGGCCGTATGAAAAAAATGAATGAATTGATCCAGAGTGCTGTTCAATTGGCCGATGATGTACTGAACCGCCATCATCATGCCCAGGGTCATGTGACCGTCAATAACCGCCTTGGCGCTTAAAAATGAAATCAGGATGTTTTTAAACTGGTTGATGAATAAAGCCCCCGTTGCCTGATATTGGCGGAGGGTCAGGCTTTGGATGTTGATCTTGAAAATCTTGGCCTGAATACGCTCCCAGCCCCAGCGTTTTTGGCGTTCGCAGTTATTGAGTTTTATTTCCTGGATCCCATTGATGAGCTGGATTAGGCTGCTTTGATTGTCCGAGAGTTGCGCAAAACGCTTGAAGTCCAGCCGGCGCCTTTTGGCCATGAACAGGACGACCCAAAGCACATATAAGATACCCGCCAACATGAAAATCGCGAACAACTCCCATTTGAAAACCGCCAGGATCAGTCCGAATACCAACAGGTTGAACATGGAAAAAAGCGTGCTTAAAGTCGAGGAGGTCAGGAAGGATTCAATACGCTGATGGTCGTCGATGCGCTGCAGGATGTCGCCGATCAATTTGGTGTCGAAAAAACCGATCGACAGTTTCATGAGCTTGATCAGGAAATCGGAAATAAGGGAGATATTGATGCGCGCGCTGATATGCAATAATATCCAATTGCGGATAAAATCCACGGCGGTTTGACTGAAAAAAAGCACCAATTGAGCGATCAGAATAAGGTAAACAAAACCGATGTCCCGGTTGTTGATGCCCTTATCCACGATAGATTGAGTTAAAAAGGGAAAAACCAGGCTCAAGACCGTTCCCAAAAACAGACCTAGAAATAATTGCACTAAAAATTTCTTATAAGGCCGCAAGTAGGTGAAAAAATATTTGAATCCCGATTTTTCCAGAGTTTCATCATCGTGTTTATAAAAATCCGGGCTGGGTTCAAGCAAAAGGCAAACGCCTTGGTCTTGATCTTGTTTCCGGGCGCTAATCCAGCCGCGCTGAAATTCTTCTTTGGTAAAAGTCAGCAGGCCGCCGGCCGGGTCGGCCGCTTTGACATGTCCTTTTTTGATGCCGTACACCACCATGAAATGCCGCTGCTGCCAATGGACAATGCAGGGCAGGGGTGCTTCAGCTTTCAAGGTATTGTAATCGATTTGAACACCCATGGTGCGCAGGCCGATGGATTCGGCCGCGTCGCTGATGCCCAAAAGAGAGACGCCGATGCGGGTTAACGAACTGCGATCCCGCAGGGTGGACAGGGAAAAGACCTTGCCGTAGTAACGGGCAATCATGGCCAAACATGCCGGACCGCAATCCATGGCATCTCGTTGTTGAACAAAGGGAAATTTCTTCAATAATGCCGCATCCTTTATTATGATTGGCTTCGATCAAACAGTACGGGATCTCTAAAAATTTGCCTTTTGAAAATTTTTCGGTTCATATTTGGCCGATTTTTAAGGGTCTCACATTCACTAAAGTGAATTTTTAGAGATCCCCAGTAATCTTCAATTCACCGTCAAAAACACCGCGCTGACCGGACCCCAGTTATTGCCGGCGTCCTTGCCGCGCACATAAATCATGTGCTTGCCTTTGGCCAAACCGCTCGTATTGATCGTGGCGCGCACGTTTTCGGTTTTGCTGTTGAAACTCCCGTCCGTCGCGCTCATGGCATAAGGCTTTGCCAACGGCCACTCCGGATCGGGGAATTGGTCGATGTAGTATTCGGCCGCCGTAATGTTTTGGGTCGGCTCGCTGCCGTTGCTGTTGTTGTAGCGCGTGTCGTTGATCGTAGCCGTGAGATTCGTGCCGCTCAGCGCCACGTTCAAGGCGTCGGGACCCTTGGGGTATTTATACGGCTGAAAGCAAGCCTTGGCCGCGTAGACCAGGGCCTTCAGGTTTTGCGGCGCGATTGTGCTCTCGAATGCGCTGCAGCCCTGGAAAAAAGCCGTACCCATCTCAAAAGTATAGGCCGGAATGCCTTTTTCCGCGTACAGATCGTCGTCCGTGGTGCCGGAGGCCGGGTAGAGCCCCGAAGCCTTTTCGGGGGTATGATTGTTGAAAAAAGCGAGCTTGCGGCCGAGCGTCTGCAGTTGGGTATTGTTGGGCGCCAGGGCATCGCCGTAACCCCAGGGCCAAAGCACCAACCGGCCGTGACTGTGCAGATCGATAAAGAGTCCTCTGGCGTCCGTTGAAGCCGGGCTGGTCGGACTGGTGTTATAATCTCGATAGGTCAGCATCACATTCCGCACGGCTTTGGTTTCCGGTTCCGAAACCGCCGATTTTCCCGGGTAAGTTTCGGCGCACACATCCCAATCCACTCCGGACTCGCCCCATTTATATTTGAAATTACGGTTCAAGTCCGCGCCGTAATGATTGCTGCCGACGGTGCCGCAGTTATTGTTGTCGTGCTTATGGTTGTTCTTGCGCCAATCCGTTTGCATGGTCGTGCCGTCGGCCATCTTGCGGCCGTCCGGATTAACCAGGGGGATGATCTCGACGATCGAGTAATTCAGAATCCAGGTCACATCCGGGTTGGTCCCGTAATTATCGACCAAATATTCGGCGAATCGCAGGGCCAGCTCCGGCCCGACATATTCCCGCGCATGCACGCCGCCGGTAACAAGCAATCTGCCGCGCTTGAAAATCCCGTTGCTCTTGCTCAATTCCAGTTTCCAGATGTCTTCCCCGCCCTGGCCCGTTGTTTTGAGATAACTGTCGCCGATGTCTTTCAGCGTCACCAGGCCGGGATGATCCGCCGCGAGTTTTTTCATGTCCGCGATCGTTTCCGCCGCGGTGCGGTAGCAGGTGTAACCCGGAACGGCCCGATCGGAACGGATGATCGATGCGGCGTGCCTGGGATCGTAATCCGAATGTTCTTCAACCTGGAAGCCTTGCTCATAATAGGCCCAGGCTTCCTCATTGCTGATCCGGGCCACGATATATGGATACGGCTCGTCCGGAAAATACTCGGGCGCCCGGCTGCCTAATTCCTTGATAATTCTTAAGGCCTGTATTTTCTGAGCCTTGGTATAATAAATTTTATACCAAGTCGACGCGTCGTCCTGCGCCGTCGCCTGAAAAGCAAAAACACAAACAACGGCCAGGGCCAACAAAAATAAACCGCCTTTTAACAAACTTTGATACCTTGGTCTCATTTTTTTCTCCTTTTGATTGATTTCTTCTTTAAGGCTGAAACGATTACGATTCCAATGAATCCTGTTCTCCGCTTTATGATTTTTCATCCGTTTTAAAAGTCAAAATCTATTCATCACGGAACCCGCATTCTTATGGTTGCCTTGCCGGATCGTCGGCTCGTTATGGATTGACCAACTTTTGAACGGTTTGTATGGACGCGCGGGTGATGGCCCAAAAATACGCATGGTTTAAGGTATTCACCTTGTCGCCTACTTTGTGGTA
>RPPU01000247.1 GCA_003819975.1 Desulfobacteraceae bacterium | reverse complement strand
GCTTATCACTTGAAGAGGCCTTTCCGGTCCCGTGATCCACAATCTGGCCCGTTATGCTTTGGCCGGCGACCGGGTGACCCTTGGCTTTGTGCCTTTTGACCATCCGGAAGCATTCCGCAAGCAATGGTTGGCCGATCTGGAGCAGAGCGGAAAGCTGAAAGTCAAAACCTGGATCAAGCATTATCCCCTGACCCTGGCCCTGGCCCGTAAAATCACGGCCTTGGCCGCGGTGGACCCCGACCGGCCCGTGGCGGAATTGAGCCGCGCCAAACGCCTGGCCCTCCTGGAATTCGTCACTGCTTTCCCTCTGGAAATAGAATCTTTGGGCGATTTCAATGTCGCCATGGTCACCTGCGGCGGAATAGCTTTGCAGGAAGTAAACCCCAAAACCCTGGAATCGCGCCTGGTCAAAGGACTCTATTTTGCGGGTGAAGTGCTCGATATCGACGGCGACAGCGGCGGCTATGACCTGCAGGCGGCCTGGTCGACCGCGGCGCTGGCGGCCGAAGCGGTTCGGGGTTCCGGGTTCACGGTTCACGGTTAAAAAAGATAAAGAACAAACATTGGGAAGATAAGGAATGAATCAGTTGATTCCAAGATTGCCTATTTTTTTATTTTATATGTGTTCATAGATTATTCTGACTACTGGATTCTGTATTCTGATTTCTTGATTGGAGTTTAATTGATGGACAAACTCAAAAACAAAGTAGCAGTTATTACCGGCGCCGGACTCGGCAAGACCCTGGGCTGCGCCAATTATGCCGCCGCCATCCGCCGGGACAATGAATGGACGCTTGAAAAAATTACCCAAATGGTTCCAAAACAACTCTTCGCGGAGTCCAAAGGTTTTATGGATCCTGACTCCTAAATTCTATCTACCCGAATAGGTTCATTACCCAATCACTTCATACACCATGATCTCATTGCTTTTACCCCGCACTTTTTTAAGCCCCACTTTATTGGTCTTAAAAGCCTCTTTGACCCGCAACCAGGTCTCAGCGCCGATCAGAACCTGATTGGGCTGGGCCATGGATTCGAGCCGCGAAGCGACATTCACCGCATCGCCGATCACGGTATAATCCATGCGCCGGGGCGAACCGACCATACCGGCCACGACCCGGCCGGTGTTCAGGCCCGTACGAATATTGAACTTCCGGGCTCCCGGGATATGGGTCATCATGTTTTTCAATTCTTCGCGCATCTACAGCGCGGCCCGCACCGCCCGCACCGGATCGTCCTTTTTCTCCATGGGCGCGCCGAACACGGCCATCAGGCCGTCGCCGATATATTTATCCAATGTTCCGTCGTATTTAAAAACAATATCGGTCATTTTTGAAAAAAAATGGGTCAGGAGCATATTTACTTCCCTGGGCGGCATCTTTTCCGCCAGCGAACTGAAACCGATGATGTCCGTGAAAAGGATGGTGGCCATCAGATCTTTCGGTTCCATGATATTGTCTTTGGCTTCCTGATTGCCTTTAATAATCATGTCGATCACTTGCGGCGAATGAAACCGCTCCAGCCGGTTGCGCAACCTTTCTTCCGCTCTGATCTGCTCGTTTAAACTGGCTTGCTCAATCACCATGGCCATCTGGCTGCCGATGGTTTTCAGAATTTGCAGATCTTCTTCGGAAAAAGGATTATTCAGCCGCACGCTGTCCAGTTGAATCACGCCGATGATCTTATCCTTACGCCAAAGCGGCACGCACATAGCCGAGCGGATCTGCTCAATGATCACGCTCTGGGCATGATCCAGGCGCGAATCCGCCATGGCATTGGACGTCAGCAGGGCGACCTTATCGTGGATCACCCGTTTGATGATGGTCCGGCTGGCTTTTAAAGCCCGTTTTTGCCGTTCATCCCGCGCTTTGACGACCACCGGGACGAGTTCCCCCTCTTTTTCACCGGTCAGGATCAAAAAACCGAAATCCGCGTCAATCACCACAAAAAGCAGATCCATGATTTTATGCAGAAGTTCATTGAAATCCTGGATGGAGTTCAACTGCCGGCTGATTTCATAAAGAACAAAAAGAACTTTATTGCTCCTTTCCAGCGAGGAGAGGGTGGTCTCGATCTGCGATTCCCGGGGAACGGTTTGCGACGGCTCTTTTTGGCCTGCTTTGGGTGCGACCGGGACCTGATCGAGCAAAACCAGCAACTCTTGCGAGCGCCGGGATTCGCCCCGGTCGGCGCTGCTGTGGATGATGCGTTGATTGGCGCCGGAACCGTCCTCTTCCCCGGTTAACACGGAAATGTCCGGCAAGGGATTCACGGTTTTTTTCCGGGTTAGAAAAGTCAGATGGGTCAGACCGATTTTGATGGCATCGTTATCCTTTAAAAGGACGCTTTGAACCGGGTTTTCATTGACGGTGATGCCGTTGAAACTGCCCTGGTCGCTCAGCAGGTAGCCTTCTTTGGTTTTGAGGATACGGGCGTGATTGCGCGAGATGGTGTCATCTTTCAGAATGAGGTCATTGTCCTTGCCGCGCCCTATGCCGATCTCACCCTTGAGGATGGAGTAGTCATAGATGCGGCCGTCGGGAGTTATAACACGAAGATGCGGCATGTTACTCCTAAATGTTTTTTTGATCCTGAAAAACCGGGATCAAAAAAACATTTTGCCTACCAGAGCCAGTTTCCGTTCCGATCCCAGCGACTATTCACTTGCAGACCGATTTTAGAAAGGAGGTGATGGAAAAGGAATCGCCGGTTCCCTTTAAAATAGCCCAAATCCCGGCAATGGTCATGGGGTCGATAACCCTGCGCCAGAGCCTCGGACAGAGTCTTGGTTTCGGCGGCTTTGCCGGCCACGCAAATGAGATCGAAATGAATCGAATGATAAAGTTTGTCTTCACGCGTAACGACCACCACGGCATTAGGGGGGATCTCTTCATCCACGGCAATGTAGATGCTCAAGAAAAAAGCGACCATAAAGAGACTGATCAGAATAACGGCAACAACTTGATATTTTTTACCCATGCCTTTGCTTCCATTCATCATCGGATATTGAAACGGCAAAAGTGGCCCCGGTCAGTTCTTTTTCTCTTCATCCGCTTTTTGAAAAGGAACTTTAAAAAACTCAACGCCTTCTTTTTGAAGCATCTTTTCCTCTTCCGCCGTAGCCGACCCCCTGATATTTCGTTTTTCGGTTACTTGATAATGCATCTTGAGGGCTTCTTGGGTGAACTGTGGGCCCACATCGTCGAAATTCTTATGGATATATTCCACAACCTCCCGGGCCAACTGTTTATAATCGATGGGGGCCTTTTCCGCTTCGAGCGCCATGGCCGGCGTTGATTTTTTAACGGCCACCGGTGACATGATTTTGCGGATATCGCCATTTTCGCAATAGGGACATTTGACCAGTCCCCGGCCGTTCTGTTCCTCAAAAGCCTGAAGATCGCCAAACCAGCCTTCAAAAACATGTCCGGAACCGCATTCTAAATCAAAAATAATCATGGTCCGCCCGGTCGCCGCATCAATCGTTTCAGATTCACTTTTAAAAGCTTAGTTTAACTGTAACACTAACCGCCCTGCCAGGTCAATAAGCGCCTAAATGTTTTATTGATCCTGAAAATCCAGGATCAAAAAAACATGCATTCCGGCCAAAGCGCCGGAATAGGTCCGTACGATTGTAAGCCGGTGGGCAAATGACTTTTTCACTTATCGACAACCCGGGATTTCTAAAAATACACTTTATCAGCAACGGCTCTTGAGAATCGAATCGTAAATTTCCAAAAGGCTTATTTTTAGAAATCCCCATGTCGATATTTTGGAATAAGAAGCCTAAATTTTTCATCGAGGATCGATAAAAAATGCAGATTTTTAAGATGGCTTTATTATTTGTTCCTCGTTATGATCGGGTTCGTCTTTTTTGATGTGCGTAATGATGAACACCCTTTTTTCCTTCACTCCCCAAAGAGGTAACCGTGACATCAAATGTATTTGAAATCCAGAGCCTCATCCGCCAGGCGCTCGATTTTGGAATAGCGATCACGGAACAACAGGCCCAGAGCTTTGTTATTTATTTGGAAGAATTATGGTCCTGGAATCGGCATAAAAACCTGATCGGTTTATCTGTGCCCGATAAAATTATAACCGAACTCTTGCTGGATTCTTTAATCCCGGCTCCTTTTTTACCGACCCAAGGAAAATTACTGGATGTCGGCTCCGGCGCCGGCTTTCCGGCATTGCCCCTTAAGATTTACCTTCCAAACCTCACGGTGCATTTATTGGAGCCGAATCAAAAAAAAGTAAGTTTTTTAAAACAGGCCATCCGCTTGCTGAAACTAAACGGGATCGAAGTCATTAAAGCCCGGCTTGAAGCCGAAGAGTCCCGATTAAAGAGTGAAGCCTACGATATCATCACAACCAGGGCTTTCACCCCCTTATCCCAAACCATCTCCTGGTGCCGCCCCTTATTAAAACCCGGCTGTCGTTTGGTCTGCTTTTTAGGCTCCCAAGGTCCGGCGGACCTGGAAAAAGCAGAACCGGAATTGCAAAACCAGGCCCTAAAAACAGAAAAGACCCTCTCTTATCTCTTACCCGGAAAGGCTGAGCAACGCCATACGGTCATTTTTTTGAAATAGGGGATGCCTTTCGGGCTGGGTTATCCGGGTGGTCCACGGCCTCTTCCATTAGGCCGGCAATCGTATTTCTGACCTGCAGGATCAAGGCGCTCAAATCCTGTTTTTGATACTCTTTGACTTCAATAGGCTTGCCCACCTTCATATAAAAACGGCCTGGATTGACTAAAAAGCTCCCTTTGGACATGATCTTGTAACTCTGATTGATGCCGATCGGTAAAATAGCACAGCCTGATTTCAGAGCCAAATGAAAACCGCCTTTTTTAAAATCCTGTAATTGCCCCTCCGAGCTCCGGGTGCCTTCGGGAAAGATCAAAATAGATGTGCCGTTCTGAATGCGGGTGACCGTGTCTTCAATGCTTTTAATGGCGGTACGGGAATCTTTACGATTAATGGCAATATACCCGGCTCGTTTCATGCAATACCCGAAAACCGGAATGGATAATAGTTCCTTTTTCAAAATAAATTTGAAATCGACCGGTAGCTTGGCTAAAAGGGAAAAGATATCGAAAAAACTTTGGTGATTGGCCATTAAAATATAAGGAGCCCCTTTTTGGATATTTTCCAGCCCTTGGACCAAGACTTTGACCCGGCCGTCCCAAAGAATCCCGGAACCCCAGGGCTTGGCCGAATAAAAATGGGTTAAGCGGCCGCTGTTGTCGAACCAAGAAAGAACAATCCCGAAAACGGAAAAAAACGCCGTATGGGCCACTGCAAAAATCCATATGACCAGATTCTTCAGAAAGGTCATAAAACCACCTCGTCCGCATTATTTGTTTTTTGTTTCTGCTTCCTTTAACTCGGCAAGGATTCTTTGGTTTTGGGCTCTGAGCAAATGTTCCGCGCTGAGACCGCTTTGCCAAGCGATTTGAGCAAGCAAAAACAACCATTCCCCGATTATAAGGCCCGCTTGATCGGGCGTCCGGTCCCGCATGGCGCGGATTTGCGGAATCCCCCGCTCCAGAACGCCCCATAAATCCTCGGGCTTATGATCGGGAGACCGGGTTTCCCGGGTCCTTTTCAAAATCTGTTGGCTGGCTAAAAGGGCCGGTAAATTTTTGGGGATATCGTTCAAGGTCGCGGCAGCGCCCTTTTCGTCTTTCTTGATCCTGGCCCAATTATCGACGACTTCGGCTGCATTTGCAACCTTGACCGGGCCGAACACATGCGGATGCCTGCGGATCATTTTGGCCTGAATCCGCTCGATGACCTGTTGTAGATCAAATTCCTTTTTTTCTTCGGCCAAATAGGCCAAGAAAACGATCTGAAAAAGCAAGTCGCCCAGTTCTTCGCAAATAGCTTGCGGTTCCCCCTGCTCCACTGCTTCAACCACTTCGTAGGCCTCTTCCAGGAGGTAGCCCGCCAGGGTCTCTTTGGTTTGTTTGGCGTCCCAGGGACAACCGTCGGGCGCCCGCAACCGGATCACCAATTGATAAAGCGCCAAAAAAGCTTCCGCAAGGGTTTCATTTTTCATTTTCCGGCTTTATCTCTTGCACGGTATCGGTGACGGTTTGGGTGATCTTCTTTTGGGTGTTTTCGATTTTCTGCTTCCAATTTTGAAAGGCTTGCTTGGAAAAAACCCCGACAATCGACTGGTAAGACTTGATGATATGCGGCGCCATTTTCGATTTCGAAACCAATGGAGCCTGGGAGGGCACGTAAAAAGTCAATAAAACAATGAACAGAAACGTGATGACCAGTCCCTTCAACAAAGCCAGAACCGACCCGGAAGCGCGGGTACCCCAACCCTTCACCTCTTTTTTAGTAAGATGCATGAAAAGCCAGGCCAGGCAATTACAGAAGAGAATACTCATGAAAAAAAGCATGACAAAACCGATCAAGGGCAGGCTGGGCATATCGGCCAGATAGGCTTTCAGCAACAACGAAAGCTTGGGCTCCAGAAAATAGCCCAGAAAAATGCCCAAGATTACGCCGATCAAGGAGGCCAGTTCGCGGATGAAGCCGCGGAAAGCTCCCCGCACCGCAAAAAAGCCCATTAAAATAATAATGAAATAATCGAGTAAATTCATGTCTCTCTTTTATCAAAGCTTCCGGTTGCCCGTCAAGCCGAATTCATCCGGGCATCCTTTTGGGGATATGGCCAGATGGGGGCGGGATATTAAGCGTCTCATAATAATATGGACATGCCCCTATCGAAATGAGGCGGGTTTTTACATAAAATAATCCCGCGTTTTGTTGCGGGATTATTTTATTCGAGGAAAAGCTCCGTGCTCAAATAACGTTCG
>RPPU01000246.1 GCA_003819975.1 Desulfobacteraceae bacterium | reverse complement strand
GAGGCCTTGGGCTTAAAGACCTGGGATATCTACGATCAGGTGGCCGGTGCCTACGGCGGTATTCTGGAACAACTTTTGGCCATCGGCGGTGATGAAGAAGGCGAAGCGGCCAAACGCAAGGCCACCGGGAAAAAGGCCCAACGCTTTCCGCCGGTGGTTCGTTTTCTGGGTCCTTTCAGTCTCAAAGCTCAAGCCAAAGAGACTCATGAAATACAAATGCCGCAATATGTCGGTTCCGTACGACTGATGGTCGTGGCCGGCCAGGAAGGTGCCTTCGGATTCCGGGAAAAAACCGCTTTTGTGCGCAAACCCCTGATGATCTTGGCCACGTTGCCGCGGGTTTTGGGACCGCAAGAAGACATCAAGATGCCTATTGCCGTCTTTGCCATGGACCCCAAGATTAAAAACGTGGCCATTTCAGCCCTAGTCGAAGGCCCATTAACCCTTGTCGGCCCGACCCGCAAATTTATAACTTTTAAAAATCCCGGCGACGAAATGGTCGCTTTTGACCTGAGAACCGAAAAGCATATCGGCCCGGCCAAAGTAAAAATCGAGGCCGTGGGCGGCGATATCACGGCCCGCCAAACCATCGAAATCGACGTGCGCTTACCCAGCTCGCCGATCGCCGTTGTGTTGGAAGGCATCACCTCTAAAAACCAAACCTGGAAACCGGATCTGAAGTACTTCGGTTTGGCCGGCACCAACCGGGTCACTCTGGAAGTCTCCCGTATCCCGCCCCTGAATCTGGAGAAACGTTTGGGCTACTTGATCCAATATCCGCACGGCTGCATCGAGCAGACCACTTCATCGGTCTTTCCCCAAATTTATCTGGATAAATTGCTGGAATTGCCCGCGGAACGCAAGGCCGAAATCGAGAAGAATATCAAGGCCGGCATCGAGCGCCTGCGGCTCTTCCAGACTTCCGAGGGCGGTTTCAGCTTCTGGCCCGGCGGCGGATCGGCCGACTACTGGGGCTCCTGCTATGCCGGCCATTTTCTGGTGGAGGCGGAAAAAGTCGGCTATCTTCTGCCGCCCGCCATGCTGGCAAACTGGAAACAATACCAACGTCGCATGGCCGATAACTGGAATGCCGCGGGCGATCTGATCCAAGCCTATCGCCTTTACACCCTGGCCCTGGCCAATGCGCCCGAACTCGGCGCCATGAACCGTTTGCGCGAAACCGCGCATTTATCCACCACGGCGCGCTGGCAATTGGCGGCCGCCTATCAAATGGCCGGCCAGCCCGAAGCCGCGGCCAAACTGGCCCGGGACGCCGGATTCCAAGTAGCCAAGTATCAGGAACTCTACAATACCTATGGATCCGATTTCCGCGACAAAGCCATGATCCTCGAAGCCTTGAGCCTCATCGGCCGGTTGTCCGACGCCAAACCCCTGGCCAAGGAAATCACCGAACGTCTGAACAACAACCGCTGGCTCAGCACCCAGGAAACCGCCTATGCCCTGATAGCCATGGCCCGCCACGTGGGCGTGGCCGAAGATCCCAAGAAGGCCGATGTCATGGATTTCAACTTTACCTGGAACAATTCCAAGCCTGAAAAAACGACCTCTTCCGCTCCCTTGGTCCAAAAACGTTTACCCGTGGGCGCGGAACCCAAGGGCGATCTGGTGTTGACCAATCTGGGTGGGCTGAATCTTTATACCCGCTTGATCGTACAGGGCGCGCCCATGCCGGGCAATGAAAAAGCGGCCGAGGAAGGTTTAAGCATTGAGGTGGATTATGTCTCTCCGGAAGGCCAAACCATCGACCCCTCTAAATTGGAACAAGGCACCGATTTTATCGCGGCCGTGACCGTCAAACACAACGGCAACAAGGGCGCCTATTATCAACTGGCCCTCTCGCATCTTTTTCCGTCCGGCTGGGAAATCCGTAACACGCGCATGATTCCCGGAGCTTCTGCCGCAACCGAGGCGTTTCATTACCAGGATATTCGCGACGACCGCGTTTATACTTACTTCGACCTGGATCCGGGTAAGCGCAAGACCTTCAAGGTTTTTCTGACCGCCGCTTATCTGGGCCGCTTTTACATGCCGCTCGTTTCGGTTGAAGCCATGTATGACGCCACCATCCATGCCCGCGTCCAAGGCGCCTGGGTTGACGTCGTCAAGGCGGGGAATTAAAAAAAAGCCGTGAAACGTGAAACGGCAGACGTGAAACGCATGACAAAAGACGGTTTTGAGACATTAACGACCGGTTTTGCCTTTGACATTTCACTTTTCACGTTTCACGGTTTTTAACGAATACTAAATCTTGCCATGCCCGTTTTTTGGCGCACCTGGCAAACACATGACCGGTGACTGATGACGGGAAACCCTATATGATCATTCATAAAACCCCTCTACTCCTCGTTGCCCTATGCTGCGGTTTCCTCTTGCTCGGCCTGATTGCATTCTATTACTGCTTGCCCCGGCCCCTTTTCCGGGACCCCTACGCCACCGTGATCTTGGACCGCGATCATGCCTTGCTGGGCGCCCTGATCGCCGATGACGGCCAGTGGCGTTTTCCGCCCGAACCCATGGTCCCGGAAAAATTTGCCAAAGCCCTTATTGAATATGAAGACCGCCGTTTTTTCCAACACAACGGCATCGACCCCCTGGCCCTGGCCCGGGCGCTCATCCAAAACATCCGCGGTCGTAAAATCGTCAGCGGCGCCAGCACGCTCAGCATGCAGATCACCCGTCTGGCCCGTAAAAACCGCCCCCGCACTTTTTTTCAAAAAACGATCGAAATGATCATGGCTTTGCGTCTGGAAACGCTCTACTCCAAACAGGAGATCCTGGCCTTGTACGCGGCCCATGCTCCGTTCGGCGGCAATATCGTGGGCCTGCCGGCCGCGGCCCGGCAATATTTCGGCCGGGATGCCCACAACCTCTCCTGGGCCGAAGCCTGCATGTTGGCGGTGCTGCCCAACAGTCCGGCCCTGATTCATCCCGGCCGCAACCGGGATCTTCTCTTGCAAAAAAGAAACCGTCTGCTCGATCGCTTGTATGAACGCAAAGTTATAGACGAACTGAGTTGCCGCCTGGCTAAAGCCGAACCCCTGCCGCCCAAACCTTTTCCCCTTCCGCAATCGGCGCCCCACTTACTGGCCCGCGTCAAGAGCGAGAACCGACAAATTGTAAGAACAACTTTGCAAAAAACCCTGCAAATCCGGGCCACGGAAGTCGTTTGGCGCCATCATGAACGTCTGGCCCTGAACGGTATTCAAAACGCGGCGGTTTTGATTCTGGATGTTCCTTCGGGCCAAGTTTTAGCTTACGTGGGCAATGTGCCTGATTTTCCGCAGGCTCCGCACGGCAACCATGTCGATGCGATTACAGCCAACCGCAGTACCGGCAGTCTTTTAAAACCGTTTCTATATGCCGCCATGTTGGAAGCCGGCGAACTTCTGCCGACCCAACTGATCCCGGATGTCCCCACCCGTCTGGGCGGATTTGCGCCTGAAAATTTTTCCCGGGAGTTTCAGGGTGCGGTCCCGGCCTATATGGCCCTGGCCCGTTCCCTGAATGTACCGGCCGTGCGGCTGCTTCAGTCCTATAGCGTGGACCGCTTTACCATGCTCTTGAAAAACCTGGGGTTGACCGGCTTGAACCGGCCGGCCCATGAATATGGCTTGGCTCTTATTCTGGGCGGCGCGGAAGGATCGCTGTGGGATTTGACCGGTATGTATGCCGGTATGGCCCGCAGCGTAAATCAGGCTGAAAACCAAACCGCCTTGGACGCCAGCTTTTTTGCGCCTTCTTATATTATGGAATCGTCCGCAAAAAATACCGGTTTAAAAAAACAGACCGATTCTTTAACACTCTTAAATGCGCCGGCCTGTTGGCTGACGCTGGAAGCCATGCTCCTGGTGACCCGGCCGGATATTGAAAGCGCCTGGCAGGATTTTGCCTCAGCCCACAAGATTGCCTGGAAAACCGGAACCAGCTTCGGTTTTCGCGATGCCTGGGCCATCGGCATGACCCCCCAATATTGCGTGGGCGTCTGGGTCGGGAATGTGGATGGTGAAGGCCGACCCGCTCTGACCGGCATCACCACGGCTGCGCCCATCTTGTTCGACCTTTTTGATTTATTGGAAGGCCGGCAATGGTTTGAACAACCTCTAAAAGACCTGGTTCAAATCGACGTTTGCTCCAAAAGCGGTTTTCGGGCCGGGCCTAATTGTCAAAATACACAGAAAACCTGGGTCACCGCAACCGGCTTACGCTCCCGGCCTTGCCCTTATTGTAAAATGATCATCTGCGATAAAAACAGAAAATTTCGGGTGCATGGTGATTGTGAACCCATAACGAACATCACACCGGTCAAATGGTTTGTCTTGCCGCCTACTCTGGAATATTATTATCGTAAACGACACTCCGATTATTATCCCCTGCCTCCCTGGCGCCCGGATTGCCTCGCTAAAATGAGCGAATTCAAAACTTCAGCCCTTTCCCTGATCTATCCGGATAAGAACGGCCGCATCTATATTCCCATAGAATTGGATGGTCGCCCCGGTAAAGCTGTTTTTGCGGCTGCCCACCGCGAACCCCAGACCGCCATTTATTGGCATCTCGATGAAAAATATTTGGGAGAAACCCGTGAGGTGCACCAGATGGAAGTCGCGCCCGAGCCCGGGGATCATAAATTGGTATTAGTGGATGAGCATGGTGAAGAATTAGTGCAGCCGTTCAGTGTGCTATCCAAATAAAGCTGCTGCGCAGCTTTATCATAAAATCCGAGAAACCCGGATTTTTAAGGGAAAAAACTCTTTTTGCTTACCAATGCATAATCCGGATTTCATAATCCGCGGAGTTTTTCGTCCGCTTCCTGCTTCTTCTTGCAATTGATGCACAGAGTCGTGACCGGCCGGGCTTCCAGGCGTTTTTCGCCGATCTCATCCTCGCACTCCTCGCAAATACCGTAGAGGCCATGTTCCAGCCGCTCCAGGGCCGCTTTGATCTTATCGATCAGCTTGCCCTGGCGTTCGCGCAAACGAAAATTGAAATCGATGTCAGCCTCGACCATGGCCTGGTCGACCAGATCGTAATATTTATCATTGAGTTCGGTTATGCTGCTTACCGGCTTATTGACCTCCGCGGTCAAATCGTCCAACCGTTGATTCAGCAACTCTTTAAAAAAAAGTTTTTTTTCTTCCGTCAGCATAAAAACCCCTAAATGTTTTTTCGATAAGATCGAAAAAACATGAGTTCCGGCGAACCGGAACAGACGTTCCAGTGAAAATCGCCGGAATAAGTCCATACGATTTTAAGCCGGTGATTATTCGTTTTTTTCCTGTCGACAACCCAGGATTTCTAAAAATACACTTTATCAGCAACGGCCCTTAGAGAAACAGATCGCAAAATGACCAAAGGCTTATTTTTAAAAATCCCCCATGTCGTTATTTTGGAATAAGAAGCCTAAGCCTAAAGTTCGGCGATCCTTAAAAAAAGCTACCCTTGCCTGCCTCGAATGTAACCGCCCTCGTTGCTGTTTGCCTTTTCCTTCCCTTTTTTAACACGTTATAGAAACTCAAACACGGCCGAATGGAAAAATCATAATTTAAGCGGGCAGGAATCAAGATATGACATGCTCAAAAATGTTTGAGCAATTTTAATCAGATATGCAAGCCTGTCAATATAAAAAATAGGCAAAACCGATTTTTTTAAACCGGGCAATCACCCTCATCGCCGGATCCCCTTCCTTACGTTCTTACGTTCACACATTCTCACTTTCACACCGAGCTTTTCTCTTGACTTCCAACTCTTTTTCACCTAATTCTCAAATCATAAATGATGTTCAGGTGCTTTGTTTCTAAAAGCTATGAGGGAACCCTGTTGAAATCAGGGACGGGCCCGCCGCTGTAAGCGGGGACGAAAGTCGCGAAAGCCACTGTCGTGCAAAGCTATCACAGATTTGCGGCCGGCTGATCAAAAAACCTTCAGATGCAAGGCGGCCGAAATTTTTCGGAAAGAGGCGTACAGGTTGGTACGCCGCAATGACGAAAAATGAGGCCAACGCAGCAGATAAGGTTTTTTCATCGACCGGTGATGGGAAGGCGCGGCGATTAGGATGATCCGCGAGTCAGAAAACCTGCCTGGATAAAGACGTGTTAAATAGCCTCCGTGGACTGAGGCTAGTTCCGGATCTTGAGGATAAAAATGGGACATCCCCGGATCGATGCTGAATCGGTCCGGGGATTTTTTTTAACACGCTTGGAGCATGTGCCTCCCATGACCGGTTCGGGCCTTCTAATAAAATTGCCTCATAGTGGTTTACACCTAGGAAAAAAGGTTATGACCACCATTTCAATGCGAAAATTGTTTTTCAGAAAGGCCGGTTTATGAAACGATCTCCCTATTTTTTGGTATTTTTTCTGATTCTGAATCTATCCGCAATCATCCGGGCCGATGACCCGCCGCCCGACCCCAACCCGGTTTCCACCCTGGAAGAGATTGTGGTGACCGCCACCAAGACCAAAGAAAAGCGCAAAAACATTCCCAGCAATGTCATTGTCAAAGACGAGCAGGACATCCGGGAATCAACCACCCAAGGTTTGGGCGAAATACTCGCCAATGAACCGGGTTTGGACCTGCGGACCTACGGCGATTACGGCGGCGCTGCCGAAGCGCTCCGGATCCGCGGTATGTCCGACCACGGCACTCAGGTTTTGGTCAATGGCGTGAGCCTGAATTCGCCCTCTTTGGGCCAGGCCGATCTGGGCGGAATCTCCCTGAACAACATCGAACGGATTGAAATAGTCAAGGGCTCCGGCTCGCTCCTTTACGGTTCCGGCGCCGTGGGCGGAACGGTCCAGATCATCACCAAAGAACCCAAAAAAGATCGAACCGATCT
>RPPU01000245.1 GCA_003819975.1 Desulfobacteraceae bacterium | reverse complement strand
TGGGAATTGCTCTAAAAGAAGGGTATCTAAAAAATTTAGATCAAAAATTAGTGGACTTTTTCCCTGAGTATATGACGCCGGATATCGATCCCCGAGTTCGTAAAATAACTTTAAAGCATTTATTAACCATGAGCTCCGGATTTCAGAAGCATGATCTTTTTGGGAAAAGCATCCAAGAAAGAATCAAACAAAAGCCGATTCATGAACCGGGCGAGATTTTTTTCTATGACGTTGATGCTGCGGACTTTTTGTCGCTTATCTTGGTTAAAACAACCCACATGAGCTTGTTCGATTTTGCAAAAGCGCATCTCTTCAGTCCCATTGGAATTTCTGAATTTACCTGGGACTTTTATACTTATCCTCCTTTTGACAAAGAACCCTATTATCCTGCCGGTTTGGGAATTTCATTAAAGCCGCGTGATATGGCCAAGTTCGGATATTTATATCTTAATAATGGGGTTTGGGATGGAACCCAAATAATTCCCTCGGCTTTTATCAGGGAGTCGATTCAAAAACAACTTAAAACCGATATTCTCGATGGCTCGGAATATCTGGATTATGGCTATTTGTGGTGGGAGAAAAAAATACAAAGATATCCTGTTTATTTTGCTTGGGGTTATGGTGGACAGATTATTCTTGTTTCTCCCGAGCTGGATATGGTGGGGGTAATGACTACAGGAGGAATTGGAAGCAATAGTAACGAAAATATTTTAATTGAAAAGTTCATTATCCCATCGATTTTGAAATAGCTAAAGAGGGACGGCTGTTGAAAAAAATAAAATTATGGTGCACTTTGGCCTTGATCATGATCCTGCTGCCGGTAGCGGATGGGTTCGCCTGTACCGGTTTTTTCTCGTCGAAAGACAATCTAATGCTCGTAGGGAATAACGAGGACTGGTATAATCCCTTTTCGCAATTCTGGGTCATACCGGGAAATAAAAAGGAATTGGGGGTTATTTATTTTGGGTTTGAGCATAAATTTCCGTTTGGGGGCATGAATGAAAAAGGCCTGTTCTTTGACAGCTATTCAAGTCCAGCATTAGAAGCAGTTAATTCAAAAAACAAAAAAAAATTCAATGGAGATCTTGTTGATAAAGTTATGAAGGAATGCGGCACGGTTGAAGAGGCCCTAACGCTGATCAGTGATTATAATCTTGAGTTTATGAGCGGATACCAGATTTTTCTTGCAGACAAAACAGGAAATTCAGCCATCATCGAAGGGGATGAGATTATAAAGAAAAAAGGCGATTATCAAATCGCGACCAATTTTCATCAATCCAAAACAAAAGATAATAGCATCCGATGTTGGCGCTATAATAGGGCTGAACGGATGTTAAAAAATAGCAATACCATATCTATTGATTTTTTTAAATCCATCCTGAATGAAACAAGCCAGAATGGGCAATATCCTACCCAATATTCAAATATTTATGATTTAAAAAACGGTATTATTCACCTTTACCAGTTTCAGGACTTTACCAATGTTTGTAAAATTGATTTAAAAGCAGAATTAAAAAAAGGAAAGCATGCCCGTTGGCTAAGTTCATTATTTCCGAAAAACGATTTGAAAGACAGCTATATAAGGATGTATGTCCATCAAGGTAGAATCAAATTACAACCGCCGCATTTCATAAATTTCAAGATTCTTTTTTTTGCATGCGCCATTATTTTTATCTCGGTCATCGCTTTTAAAGTCCTTTACTTGATTTTCAGATTTTTATTAAAATCGAAAAAAGTAAATTATCCCGCTTCCTATAAGGAGTCGGCGCCCCTTGAAAAAGCGGCCCATTATTTTGGCTTGGTCGTTTCCGTTTTCGGACTTGTATTTGTATATGCCTTTTGGAAATATACTGAAGTCATCAATTACGGGTTGCCGTGCTGGAATGCACCGGGCTTGACGAAAATAGAACAACTCTTGCTCCTGGTTCCCCTGATCATGGGTATCTGCGCGTCGGTTCAAGTCATTTTCACTATTTTGGCATGGCTAAAAGGCTATTGGTCTTTGAAAATGCGCTGTCATTATACCTTAGTGACCATCGTGGCCGGATTAGTGGTCGGATTATTGATTTATTGGGATCTGCTGAAATTTTGTATTGGCAATCAATAGAGGAAAAGGTTTTAAATTAGTTCAATCCTTTCCGGTTTTGGGATCAAATCTTTACTTTTGTGCCTCCAAAACAACAGAGATTTTTATTGCCCATTTCATATGAAAATGAAAAGATCTGATCCTGAACCCAGCATGATATGTTCTGTACTTGGAAACCATAAGACGTGTTCTAAAACGCAGGTTTTTTTCCGGCATGAAGCGGTTCCCATTGGCGACTTTTTCGACCTATTCACGTAAAAAAGGTGGAATGTTTGCTATTTATTCTTTATTGTAATCTCCAAGTCAAAAAATCCGTATCTTGAATAAAAGAACCCTGAAATTGAGACAATTGCAAGGCGGCTCCCGTGGCTTGCAGCCTTGTAGGTGACTGATCAGGGGACTTGAAAAACCAAAAAACAAATTAAATAAGTTTTTCGCCAATAGGATCGAATTTTTTAATGAAATCTTAGGGTTATTGATCGGTCATGGCGGTAAAATGATTACACTTTTGACAAAGGTCGCATCTGGCCGGCGGCAACTAATTCGTTTTGGTGCTTATTCAGTCTGAATACACAATAAAGAGAGGAGAAAATAACCGATGAGAATTGTAAAAACCATTACCGCTTTGCTCTTGCTCGCGTTGTTCATGACGTTCTGTGTCACTTTGGGTAACAAGCCCGGGCAAACCCGTCTCCCGGTCATGACCGGTTTTGCGGATCAAGGCGCCTTCCGCCTTTACAGCAATGAAGAACCGGTATTGATAACCACGTTTGATTGGAAAACGGAGGGATCCTATCGATCCGGCACCACCTTCACTATGGCCGGGCAAAGCGTTTATTCCTCCCTGAGTATTAAAGCGGATTCAGCCGGGCAATGGACCAATATCCAAGGAGAGAGCTCCCGGGGTCAACTGACAATTTTACGTGATAAGAACTCAGCCCGGGTCATCAATAGGGGCAAGACCAGCGAAAGGAAGCTCAGGCCCGGAATCATTCCCTATGTGAGCGCCAATCCGGCTCTCATGAGCATGGTCATGCGGGCCTATGATCAAGCCAAGGCCGGCAAACAGACCGTCACTATTTTTCATATCCCCGATGAAGCTCTGGAGACAAGTATCGAACGATTGGGTCCAGTTGAAAAAAGCTTTAAAGGTCAAGTCCTGAGGTTGATCAGCTATTTTTGCGAAGATCTTGATGGAGAATCGACCATCTATGCCGACGAAAGCGGCCGGATTATTTTGTGGGAGATCCCCCATGAGTATAAGACTTATGTCCGGGAGGGATATGAGGAACTTCTCAATTTTCAAAAAGCGGAGGCGCTGCTTTCCAACCCGCAATTTGAGGTTCGGGTGGAAAAGAATGTGCCGGTTCCCATGCGGGACGGGATCGGTCTGGCAACCGACCTCTATTTTCCCAAAACCGAGGGTCGATTGCCGGTCATTCTTATCCGAACGCCCTATTCAAAAGAAATGGTGGAACTCAAGGCGCGCTTCTATGCCCGCCGCGGTTATATTGTTGCGGTCCAGGATTGCCGCGGTCGTTTTGCTTCTCCGGGTGTTTGGGAGCCGTATGTCAATGA
The DNA here is from genome assembly GCA_003819975.1 of Desulfobacteraceae bacterium. Next base: position 3,198 of record RPPU01000245.1, on the reverse strand, counting down.
AGCGCACGACGGCTATGATGCTGTTGAATGGCTGGCGATTCAGCCTTGGGCTTCAGGCAAGGTTGGAATGATCGGCGGGTCCTATGTGGGCTGGGTTCAATGGTGGGCGGCTCGGGAACGGTCGCCGCATCTCACAACCATTATTCCTAATGTTGCGCCCCCTGATCCTTATTTCAATGTCCCATATGAATACGGATGCTTCGGGCTTTGGAATTTGCATTGGTTGGATTTAGTGGATATGGAAGCAACAGCAGATCTTTCCGGCAAGATGATGAGAAAGATCAACGAAGAACGGGGTTGGGAGTCCCTGTTTCGGGTGCTCCCGGTCATTGACCTGGACAAGAAAATCCTGGGAAAAGAGGTTGGGGCTTGGCGGAAATGGATCAGTCATCCGGATCTGGATTCTTATTGGGCATCAACCGGTTTTCAAAATCATTTGGCTGAAGTTAAGATTCCGGTCTTTCAGCAGTCCGGCTGGTTTGACGGTGACGGAATCGGCTCCAAGCTTAGTTATCTCAAAATGCAATCCCATGGACATGCCAATCAAAAATTGATCTTGGGTCCCTGGGGTCATACGGACACGGCTGCATGCCGTTTTCAGGGTTATGACTTCGGTAAAAAGGCGTTTGTGGATCTGCATCGGGACTATCTGCGGTGGTTTGATTTTTGGTTAAAGGGGATAAATAACGGCATTGACCGTGAACCATTGGTTTCGCTTTTTGTCATGGGCGCCAATGAATGGGTGCAGGGTAATTCTTATCCGCTGGCCGGAACCGGCATGACTAAACTCTATTTGTCCGGTCCAGGCCAGGCTAATGCTTCAAACGGCGCTAAGGGCTTGTTGTCCTTTGAGCAGCCGGATGTTAAAGCGCCAGCTGATCGTTATACCTATGATCCAGCTGATCCGACACCGCCAGCACCCAGGTATCGAGGGAAAGCAGATAGCAAACGAGCGGATATCCTGGTCTATCAGACCCCACCACTTAAAACCCCGTTGACTTTTGTCGGGCCGCTTTCAGCCGTGCTTTATGCTTCCAGCTCGGCCAAGGACACGGATTGGTTCGTGCGCGTTTGCGTCGTGGAACCTAAGGGTGGGATCTATGTATTAACCGAGGGCAAGATCCGGGCGCGTTATCGCGATTCTTTTGAAAAGCCGGAACTCCTGAAACCCGGAGAGATTTATCAGTATAACTTAGATTTATGGCAAACCGGAATTCAAATTCCCATCGGGGGCAGGCTAAGGGTAGAAGTGGCTTCTGCATCTTTCCCTGATTGGTCGCGCAACCTGAATACCGGCGGGCATAATGAAACCGAAACAGAATACGTGAAAGCCGAGCAGACTATTTATCACGATGCGGCCCATCCTTCGCATATCCTGCTGCCGGTGATAAAACTGGAGAGCAAGTAAGAGAAAGAGGGTGTAGATTGAGTACTTGAAAAATAAAATTTTTAGCTTATGAGGAGGCGGCTGATGAAAAGCATAAAATTATGGTGCGCTCTGGCTTTGATCCTGATCCTGCTGCCGGCAGCGGATGAGTTAGCCTGCACCTCCATGATGGCGACAAAGAACGATATGGTTTTGGCGGGCCATAACGAGGATTGGAACGGCTCGTATCATTGGATCAACTTTATACCGGCTGCCGAAGGTCGTTTCGGTTGTTTCAACATTACTTGGGGCTCCAGCTGGGTACAGGGAGGCATGAACGACCAAGGCCTCTTCCTTGGCGACAACAGCGTCAGCGGAACCGGTTGGCGCGCCGACCCGGCCAAGCTCGATTTCCCAGGCAATCCGAGGCTGCACATTCTGCAGACCTGCGCCACGGTCGCCGATGTCCGCAAGTTCTTTGAGACTTATAATGTTTCCCTCCTTAAAGAGCTTCGTTTCCCAATTGCCGACCGTAGCGGTGCTGCCATGGTTGTCGAGTATGCTCAAGGAAGCGTGCGCTTTGTTACGGAAAAGACCTGGTACCAGGTCTCGACCAACTTTTTGCGCACCAACTATCCCGGCAGCAAGGTCCCCTGTCAACGCTTTCGAACGGCCCAGCGAATGTTGGACTCCGCCAATGAACTGAGTGCAGAGCTTATCCGTTCGGTGCTCTCAGCCACGCACCAGGAGGGCACTTATGAGACTGTCTATTCTTGCATCTATGATCTGAAAGCCGGATCAATCAATGTCTATTATTCTCACAACTTCGAGAACGCCGTGGTCTTTAATCTCGACGATGAACTTAAAAAAGGCGCTCATTCAGTCCGGTTATCCGAGCTTTTTAAGGTTGAATCCCCCACCGTTACCCCGATCCCGCCGGGTCCGGTAGATAAATGAAGCGGAGGCAGAATTGAGGCTATCATTAGAAAAAGAAGAAAAAGGGACAGGCTAATTATTCCTCTATACGTTTTTTGAAACAGATGGAATCGGTTTAAAAGGAAAGGAAATGAGATAGTTATGTTCGCAAATAATCTAAATGGTTTTTACAAATGTATACAAAGATGGCTGATAATGAAAAATAGGATAATGATCGTTTTAATTATAATATTTCTCTTTATTTCTTGTCAGCCGATCGGTAAATCGGTTATGCCCGTTTCAACTCCAGCTCAGACAAAAATGGATGAAAACGAAAGAAATTTGCCCGTTTCAACTCCGATTCAGGAGAAAATAGATGAAAATGCCTTAACGACATTGGTCCAATCTATTAAAACCGATAAAGCCAATCAATATATCGATAGTCTCCTTATTGTGCGAAATGGTTTAATGGTTACAGAAGAATACTTTAACTACTATCGCAGAGATTCCCAGCATACTATTCAGTCGGTTACAAAAAGTTTTACATCGGCTTTGATCGGAATGGCAATCGAACAGGGTGTCATCCAAAATGTGGATCAGAAGATACTATCCTTTTTTCCCGATATTTCATCCATTGATAATATGGATAGCCGGAAGAAGGCTATCAAGCTGAAAGATCTGCTTACCATGCGAAGCGGAACGGATTACTTTGAAGGCGAACCCGGAGGTGAATCACCGCATAACGACCTAAACCGCTTAATGAAGGGTTGGGATGTTTTTTATTTGAACCGGCCGATGATCAGCAATCCGGGAGAACGATTTCAGTATGATAGTGGCGGAGTGGTCCTGATGTCCAGTATCCTTAAAAATCAATCGGGTATGCATGCCGATGCGTTTGCGGCCGAATACCTTTTCCC
>RPPU01000244.1 GCA_003819975.1 Desulfobacteraceae bacterium | reverse complement strand
TCTGACGTACTCCGATGGCCTGATCCGGGGCAGTTGTAGCGACGAAGAACAGGACATCGGGATTAAAGGCTTTGACTTTGGTTAAAACCGGAGAAAAATCCTTGGCGCCGGCCACAATGGTATCCTGCATAAGGTTGTTATCCGTGAACCCGAGTTTTTTAAGGCCCTTAATGGTCTCGGAAGCCATGTTTTCACAATAGGCCACTTTTTCGTTCAGGATCGCGATTTTTTTGGCTTTCAGGTTGCGGGTGATAAAAAGGGCGCAGTTCCAGCCATGCGCGTCATTGCGCGCATTGACCCTGAAAAAATGTTTATAACCCTGGTCGGTGAGGTCCGGCTTGGAAGCAGCAGTCGTAATGGTCGCCAGATCGGCGGCGCCGTAAATTTTTAAAGTAGCCTGGGCCGTATGGCTCATGGGCGGACCGATAATGCCGAGGATTTGGCTGTCGGCGCTGAATTTCTGGGCCACGTTGACGGCCTGAGCCGGGTCCATGGCGTCATCACCCATGACCTGCTCGATCTTCATGCCGGCAATACCGCCCTTGGCATTCCATTCATCAACGGCAACCTGAGCGGAATTATAAATTTCCATGCAGGGGGCGGCGGCATCGCCGGTAAAGGCGCCGGCATTGCCGATTCTGATCACTTTTTGATCCGCGGCAAAACAGATCAGGGATTGTAAGAGCAACAAACCCATGATCATGAAAAAAACGACGGCGGTTGATTTTTTCATATTTTTCTCCTTTTTCTGCGATAAAAATTTCTTTTAAAATAGTTTCTATTTAAAGAAACTGCTTCAGAGGCGGAACTATAGGCTGATTCGGATTGGGTGTCAAGTTGAAAAAGTCAGACCCTTGGGAAGGCCGAAATAAAGACAGGGCGACCGGCTCCGGAGAAGCGGTTTTTCCGCTCTCCGCCGGCCGCCTTTCATCTGCATTTTATGCGGATAGGGCTTTTTTGCCGGGTGCCGGTTTGCATGCCGAAAGGGTCGACAAAACCGATCCGGTGCCGATCTTATTTACCTTATTGTTGCATAAAATTTTCTTAAAAAATTACAAATTTTCTAGTATGTAAGGCTAAAAGACTGTTTGATAATCATTTCGTAAAGTTCACTTAAAATGCATTTCAAGAATATGGAATTTTATATGATTTCTCCCTGCGGTCGAAATGACACGATCGACGTTGTTCATTAACTGAGGACGATTTTGCCTCCGATGTCATTTCGACAAGCGCAGCGAGGAGAAATCGTATCCTTTTTAATGCAACGTTAGGGTTTAGAGAAGCCATTTTATTGATTCTATAAGGAAAATCGAATTTCCGGATCGCTTTTTCGACAGGCAAGGCGAATCAAAGCTTTGGTAGTTATTCTTTTTGGTTCAAAATCGATTCCACTTCCGCATGTTTGGCCAACAGCCCCAAATGACCACCGGAGTGAACGAACAGAACCTTTTGATCTTTTTTGACCAGGCCCTGGCGGGAATGGGCGATTAATCCCAAGAAGGCTTTTAAGGTATAAACCGGGTCCAGGATCAAACCTTCGGCGCGGGCCAGGAAAAGCAATTGACGCCATTCCTGTTCCGTATTCAAGGCATATCCGCGGCCCACAAAACGGTCATCCATCGATTGCGCGGCTCCGGTCAGATCCAGATGCAGATCATATTGCTCCCGGAATTCCCGGCGAATCCGGTCGGTTTCCGCCATGAAATAGGCGATATCATCGCATACCGCTATACCCCGGGTAACGGCGCGCCATTCATAATATTGCGCGCCCAGTAAGATACCGGCAAAAGTGCCGCCCGAGCCTAAAGCGCAGTAGATATGATCAAAAGGAGAGCCGGCTTCTTTGATTTCCTTGATCATGCGTACATAGCCCAGGGAGCCGGTGGCGGTGGAGGCGCCCATGGGAATCCAAAAAGGTTTGCGACCTTGGGCGCGGAGTTCAGCACAGACCTTATCGGCCAGAGTTGAGATGCTTTTAAATTGCGCAACCGTGTAAAAGCGCGCTTCAGCGCCAAGCAGATAATCGAAAAATAGATTGCCTTCAGGGTGTTCCGGTTGCTCGCCGCGCAGAAGCAACACGCAATGCAAGCCCATTTTAGCGGCGGTCCAGGCCACGGCGCGGCAATGGTTCGATTGGATGCCCCCACAGGTGACCAAGGTGTCGGCGCCTTGTTGCAATGCTTCATAAAGCACATATTCCATTTTGCGAATCTTGTTGCCCGAAGCCGTGCTTTCGGTCAAGTCGTCGCGTTTGACAAACAACTCGAAGCCGAGTTGTTCGGAAAGGCGCGGATAATAGTGAATCGGGGTGGGGAGGTAAGCCAGTTCGATGCGTTGTTTTAGAATATTTTCCATCTTAGTTCCTCGATAATTGATTGAGTTATGTAAATAGGAGTAGTCAGAAGTCAGAATCCAGAAGCCAGAATTAAGAAAGGATCATTAAAATCGGAAAAATCATCTGTTTTTTCTACTGAATTCTGACTCCTGAATTCCGGCTTCTTTCCGTTCATTCTTTGTCCGGCTGTCCCGGCACTTCATGACAGCGCCGGCAGCGGGCTTCATAGGCTTCGGTTGCGCCGACCAGAATAATGGGGTCTTGGAAACTGGCCGGTTTTCCGTCGATCAACCGCTGGGTGCGCGAGGCTTCATCCCCGCAAACCACGCAAATCGCGTGCAGTTTGTCGACCTGTTCGGCTTGGGCGATCAACTCCGGCATGGGTCCAAACGGTTCACCGCGGAAATCGAGATCGAGTCCGGTGACGATCACCCGGATATCACACCGGGTCAATTGGCGACAGATATCCACCAGGCCGTGATCGAAAAATTGGCCTTCATCGATTCCGACTACGGTCGTGTCCGGGGCCAGGTTTTCCAGGATCTCCTGAGGACGATCAATGGCAATGGCTTGGGCGGCTCGGCCGTCGTGAGAATTGATGTCTTGACCGTAGCGATCATCAATGCGGGGCTTAAAAAGTTGAATTTTCTGGCGGGCGATCTGGGCCCGCCGCATACGGCGGATCAATTCCTCGGATTTGCCGCTGAACATGCAGCCGCAAATCACTTCGATGCGGCCTTGTTGGTGTTTCATGGGTGCAGGGCTCCCTGATTAGAATGGGTCAACATATTTTCTTCACCAAGATGCAATCTCGCGCTACGCGCATAGGCGTCAGCTTAACACTTGTAAATCCCCCTTGTTCCCCCTTTTTCCAAGGGGAAACGTGTCACTTCGGCTAAAGGGTGAAAGCTTAGTACTCCCCTTTGCAAAGGAGAGACAGAGGGGATTTTCTCGATCTGATTTCAACATGTTATCCAATATGCCTTGTCCTTAAGTTGACGCACATGTGCGCCACGCGGGATTGAAATCCCTATGGTTGGGTGTCTTAACGGCGAATGATTCCTAAAATCCGTTCACGTCTATGAAACCAATAAAATTTTTAGCATTTTATAAATGAATAGGCTACATTATTTTTAAAATTTCAGAAACATTAAAAGACAATCGTATGACTCTTAAAGACAAACCGACACTCATTTTAATCAATCCGGGCATCCACGATTTCGCGGCTTATGATTTTTGGTCCAAGCCGCTGGGGCTGCTCTATCTGGCCGGGTATCTGCGGGAAAAGGGATTTGATATTCATTTACTCGATTGCCTCGATATTCACCACCCCGGCCTCCGGGCCGGATTGCGTCTAAAAGCACCCAAACGCCAGGCCTTTGGCACGGGTAAGTTTTGGCGAGAGCAGATCCCGCGGCCCGAGCCTCTCAAACATATCCGCAGGCCTTTTCACCGCTATGGCATTCCGCCCGATCTTATTCTGCAAGACCTTCAGAAAGTCCGGGATCCGGTTGCCGTTCTGGTGACTTCACTGATGACTTATTGGTATCCCGGGGTCCAAGAAGCGATCGGTCTGGTCCGCCAAGTCCATGCGCGCGTCCCCGTGATCTTGGGAGGCATCTATGCCCGGCTCTGTCCCGAGCATGCCCGCCATACGAGCGGAGCGGATCTGGTCGTAGAGGCCGGAGGCCTGGCGGCGCTGGCATCGATTTCACAAATTTTAAACGGGAAAACCGAACCGATGCCCTTGCGTTGGGATCATTTGCCTTATCCGGCTTTTGATCTTTACCCCAAGATCGAAACGGTGACGCTGATGACTTCCGTGGGTTGTCCCTTTCGCTGTCATTACTGCGCTGGGCCGTTTTTAAATCCCGGAATGGCGCGGCGGCCGCCCTTGCAGGTTCTGGATGAAATACTTTTCTGGCACCGACGATATGGGGTCACGGATTTTGCTTTTTACGATGATGCCCTGTTGATTGATTTTGAAAACCATTTGGGTCTTTTGCTCGAAGAAGTCATAAAACAGAACTTAAACCTGCGTTTTCATACGCCCAATGCCGTGCATATCCGGGCGATCACGCCTGAGACGGCTAAACTGCTGCAGCGGGCCGGGTTTCAAACATTGCGGCTCGGACTGGAAACGGCGGACATGGAATGGCGGCAAGGTCTGGACCAAAAGGTCGCAACCGGAGAATTCGAACGGGCCGTCGGCCATCTGAAAGCAATGGGATTCACGAAAAAGGAACTGGGTGTTTATCTGCTGGCGGGGTTGCCGGGACAAAGCGCGGATTCGGTCCGGCAGGCGATTCAAACAGCCCACGACCAGGAGGTGGATTGTTCGCTCTCCGAGTACTCGCCCTTGCCGCATACGGCCCTCTGGGACCGGGCCAAAGCCTGTTCCGATTACGACCTGGAAGCGGAGCCGTTGTTTCAGAATAAAAGCATTCTGCCGTGTTGGGATGAAATCGAGCGGTCCAGGATGCCGGAGCTAAAGAAGAGGGTGAAGGGATTTAGACTAGAAAAGGAAGCATAGAGCGAAGAGCGTTGAGCATCGTATAATGGAAAATAAACTTTTTGCCTTCGGCATTCACGCCTATTTCCTCAAAAAAAGAATACAACGAATTCAGTCAGCATGTGCCTAAATTTATTCTTGCGGCTACGCTGCTGATTTCCATCATGCAATTGGCCCTACCGCATTACCTGATATTTCTTTTGAACCTTTGCCCCTTTTAAAGATACCGATAATATATTATGATAAAAAACGATCACCAAAAAAAGGAGAAAAGCATGAAATCGTTAGTATTAAAAAACCTGCCTATCATTACCTTTTTCACATTCATGTTATCGGTTTCCGCGTCTTTTGGCGCACCGCCGGCCAAGCCCTCGGCAGGGCCCAAGGTTGAACCGGTCAAATGCACAACCCCGCCTGATACCCAGGTCGTTAATAATGCCGGGGTTAAAATCCATCAAGTCAAGGTGGGTAATGTTATTTTACAGGAAAATCTATCCACCTGTACCGACGGTTGTTCCACCGGTTTCAAAACCGTAAATAAGGGCCAAAATCAAGTTGCCGTCAAAATGAACAGCACCTCTGCCTGGGTGAGCCTGGGTTCTTTGGGCAAATTTGAGGAATGCACCCATTACGCCGTCAATCTGATCAAAAAGGACAAGAAGTTGTGCGCCGAACTTTTCTTGCGCAAAAACACCGATCCTACCTTTAATAATGACCCAACCAAGCAAAAAATGAGAGAAACCTGCCAAACGATGACAACGATAACTGGTCCGGAGAAACCGGCGGTATCGACGGGGATGACCCCTGCGGCCCAGGCAAGAGCAAATTTACCAGGACAAACCCCGGCTGGTGCCGTCACCCAAAAACCCGGACAAATGCAGATGAGTCTTCCCAAACCCGTGATTGAGAATGTGTTTTTTAAAAGAACAATACCAGGCGAAGGAGACCCGACGATGATGAGCGCACCTGCCCGCATACCGGGTACGGGCTCCGGCTCTGCTGAAAGCGTGCCGACGATCCGGGCCGAATATGGGGAAAGATTAACCTTTAACTGCGGTTTTACCACAAAAAATGTCGAATCCCTACTGGTCAGGTTTGTTTACGACAACGGCAATCATTCCAACCCGTCCTATGGCACTCCCCGCGATTTACCGGACGGTAAAAAACAATATTGGTTTCAAACCAATCATATCGTAAGGGAAGATGAACTCCTGACTTTCAGGGTTATCGGGACTGCACCCGGTTTAGGCGGTACGACCCAGGTGGAAAAACAGGTCCGCATTGATTCCAGAAGCCCGGTCTTGGAACTCCGCCACCCTGAGTTCAATGACGATACCCGCGAGGTGACCTTCAGGGTCAAAAATACCGGCGATATGGCCTTTCCCAGCAGCGGTGAGATCATCCTGAATTATGAAGTCAAAGGCATGCCGGGAAACGAGAGCATCGTCAGAAGCGCGCTTTTGGGTCGAAATATTACGATCAACCGCGACCATATCGCCCCCATTGGCACCATCACCCTGCCGGATACCGTCCTGAATTATGATCGGATAGAAATGGCCGTGACCATGAGGGCCAAGTGCAATATAGAATATCTGCCGGAAAAAAACTATACTTTCAACCATTCCCAGGAGACCCATACCTTTACCATCGATGAGAACCTTCTGCGGGTCGTAGGCGGGCTCTTCAGCGGCAATGTCCGCATCAATACCTTTGAAGACGGACACGGCGACCGCTCCGATACCCAGCCCTTTACGGCCGATGACTCCCGGCTGGTTTTGAACGTGCGCAACACCCGCGGCGGTTCCACTCCGGTTTTTAATCAAGCCATTCCCATCTCTTGGTACCGCTTCGGCAGCGACGGCGTGGAAGCTTATGTTTATATCGACGATCTGACGGCGCGCATCGACGGCACCAACCTGTTTTTTATCCGTGACGGCAAGTTGGGGCTGCGCATTACATTCAATTGCAGCGCCAGCAAGGAAATTGAAGTCTGGGCCCGCGACGCCATCGCCAAATGCTGGC
>RPPU01000243.1 GCA_003819975.1 Desulfobacteraceae bacterium | reverse complement strand
TCCCGCCCTTTTCAGCGGGCAAATTACCATATTGTGGCGTTTCAAGTCAAACCATTATTCTTGACTTCCTTAAAGAGGTTGACCTACATTATCGCCTAAAATCAATTTCATATAAAAATTCACCTATTATTGATTTGAGGTGCCAGATGTTTTGTTCAAAATGCGGCTCGCAAAATGAAGACAATGCCTTTAAATGCGCCGGATGCGGAACCATCATACAGGTTGTCCCGCCCCCGATCGTTACCGTTAAAAAAAGCAACGTTCCGATGATCATTTTAATCGTCGTACTCGCCATCCCGGTCGTGGCGTTTGTCGCCGGCTTGATTGCAGCCATCGCGATTCCGCAATACAACGCTTATCGCAATCGAGCCGGGGGTTCGCAATTAATTTTGGATGTGAAAACGGACAAAGCAATAGAAAACCATATGGCTCGGATAGCCGATGAACTCGAAAACAATCTGAACCAAAAACAGATCTCTTTTCAGGGGTTAGTTCCTAAAGGTATAACCGGGATCGACATAACTTTGATGCGCAAAGAAGATGAGCCGGTGTTCAAAGATCTGGTCCAAAAAAATTATCAAGACTTTGAACTTCGATCAGGTCAGATCCAAAAGGATGGATTCGCCTTCCAACTCATTTTGTGGGACCAAAACAAAACCGAGATCAAAAAATCGGCTTATGAACAAACATTAAAAATCCTTGAGAACCGTATGTATGCCTTGGGTGTCAAACAGACCGACATCCTCCCGCAAGAAGAGACTCACATCCTGATCCGACTATCCCGCTTCAAAGATCCGCAAAAAGCCATTGGATTGATCAAGATAACCGGCTTGTTGGAATTCAAGCTGGTTGATGAAGAAAACATGATCGGAGATTGGGAAACAAAAATTCCCTCCGGATGAAGAAGCCAAAAATTTGGCCATTGCGCTTAGGGCCGGCGCTTTGCCGGTTCCGGTGGAAGTCGTTGAAACCCGGCCGACCGGCTCTACTCCGGTTGACATAAAATAACTGCATCCGATCCTAAAAGTAAGGGCAGGTTTAAAACCTGCCCCTACCCAAACGCAGTTGGAATTTGCGATTGATTTTAAAAAACCCAATTAACCCCCGGTCTCATGCTCTTTTTCCTATTCTTTCAAATGAAAATGATATTCCGCCAAGTAGGGGTGCAACCAGCCTGCCTGCTGCAAAATCCAAAAAAGCCCTTCCTCCATCTTCAATTCAGGCTTTGTCATTAAGGTCACATAACTGTTCCGCGGATATGCACACCGGACTTGCAAATGAACTTCCATGTCCCACCTTGAATTTCGCTTTATAGCAAGGATCGAGACATCAACCGGATTCAGGGCTAAAGCATACCGGGATTCTTCATTCCCGAAAGCATAATCCGAAAGCGGCCAAAAAACTTGTTTTTTAAATTCCGCCTTATCCCCAGGATGGGTTTCTAAATTCTCGCGAAAACTTTCCAACACTTTGCGAATTTTTACAGAACCCAAAGCAAAGTCGGATTCAAAAATCCTTATGCCGTTCGGCTTCTTGAAAATCATAAAAAGCGTTTCCCGCGCCGCTTCCGGATACAAAGGATAGGCAACGGCACCTATAATCACATTCAATCCATAGATACCGATTTTGTCGCGGAGGAAAAAGTCCGCTAAAGAATCTTGATTTCTGGGTTTGGCGGCTAATTGAGCAATGCGGTTATTCAGCTCGTTTACGGCAATCTCGAAAAGGGATACGGATAGAAATATCATTATACCCAAAAGGATCAGCCGCGGTTTGATATAAAGTTGTTTTCTGATTTTGAAAGGTAATAAAGCGACGACTGCAAGCAGCAAGAGCATGCCGAAACAATACCAATGGAAACAGATCGCCCAAAAAAAGATCAATAGAAAAACAAACCACAACGATATAAGCACAGTACTGAAAAGCAGCACCGTAATCTTATGGATTATTTTATTCTGTCGGTTCAATTTGATATGTGTGTTCCATAACCGTTGTAGGCGTACCTTTAGGCTGCGTTATCCGCAGGCTAAAGCCTGCGACTAACAAAAAATATGCAACGTTGAGGTTATCAAAAACACCCAAGGGACTTATTTTTGCTCCCGATCAAAATAAAGGACAAAGGGACTTTCTGCCCGTCCAAAAGCCCGAACATACCGGAAACATCGTGGTTGGATTCGGTCAGTTTCAGAACGGAAATGCCGTTACGGTTCAGAGCATTGTAAAGATCGGAAAAAGTGTAAAGAAATGTATAAAACGGTTTGGACGAATATTGCGTGTTGCCGATGTAATCGATGCCTTTTGTGTCGATCATGGGCTCTTTGCGGAAATAAGAATAAGCAAACTTTTCAGGACTCTCCGGCTCAAACGCTTCTTCGCCCGGAGCAGCCAGCAAATTGGTAAAAGGATGAATTTCATGAATCACGATGATCCCATTTTCCTTGAGCACCAGGGCGGCTTTTTCAAAAAATCGATTGAGATCTTCGAACCAGCATAAAGCGCCGATGGAAACCAAGAGAAGGTCGAATTGTCCGGCATAACGAGCATCGATTTGAAGAATATCCGTAACCGTGAATTCGCAGGGAAAATTCACCTTGGCCGCTATGCGGCGCGCTTCCTGAACGAAATTTTCGGCCAAATCAAATCCAACCCCGGCTTTGGCGCCCATTTTGATGAGCGACAACAGCTCCCGGCCGTTGTTGCAGCAAAACTGAGCCACGGTTTTACCCGCCAAGCCTATGGCCTGTAATTCGGCCACAGTTGCTTCTTCCAAAAACAAATAACCCTTCTCCATCAGTTTATCGGCTACATCGTATTTCCAGCCTTTTTGATGGATATCAAAAGCCTCTTCCCAGGCTGCCTTATTTTCTTCTACGTAATCCATTCAGTTCTTTCCTTTCAAACATATTCCTCTTGCAGCATGGCATAGACCGCATGATCGACGAAATGGTCGTACAACCATTCAGGTTGACGCAACACCCCTTCCAGCTTAAAACCCAGGCGTTCAGCCACGGACCGACTGCGCTTGTTGCCGGTCGCGCAGCGGATTTCGATCCGGTTCAAATCTAAATTTTTAAAACCCTCCGCAACAACTCGGTGCGCGGCTTTGGTCATCAAACCCTGGCCCCAAAATTCCTTTCCCAACCAATAACCGATGCTGCCGAGGCGATGAGCTTTGATGATGGCATGATAACCGATCACGCCTGCAATCCGGTTCTGCGATATAATACAGGCCTGAAAACCCAAATCCTCGGCATATTGCTGCATGGTCATAAAAATGAATTTATTCGTATCCTCAACCCCCTTAGTGCTGTCCACCCAAGGCAGCCATTCCCGGAGATGGCCCCGGCTTTCATCGACTAAATTAAAAAGCTCTTGGTTATGCCTGGGGTGCAGTAACTCCAAGTATAAATCCGGTTCAATTTGAATTTGGAACATACAGGGCTCCTCAACTCAAAATCCTATTAGGCGCTTAGTTCCACAACATCGACAAAATGTTGTCGATAAGTGAAAAACGAATAATGAACCGACTTGCCGTTTTACGGGCTTATTCCGGCGACCTTGCCGGAATTCATGTTTTTTCGATCCTATCGAAAAAACATTTAGATATTTATTTAGGCCTAAGATTGATTAAAAGCCGTTTTATCATGATGAATAAGACCAACCAAACCACCAGGTCCAACAAGGCCTGCATAATAATGGGCAAATGGATTTTATGAAAAACATAAGACCCGGTTGAGGCCGCGACCATTGCCAGCAGAGTAGGCATTTTATCATCCTTTAAATAAATATAGATTAAAAATGAATGATATAGACCAATATTCAAAGTAAAATACCAGGTCTATATTCCCACAATCAGGTAAAAAATCAAAACTCTTTATTGATTTTATATTGACAAAAAAGCGGAAAAATATATGATGGGTGACTTCCGTGGGCGGGAATAGCTCAGTTGGTAGAGCGCCACGTTGCCAACGTGGTTGTCGCGGGTTCAAGTCCCGTTTCCCGCTCCATTTTTATTTCCGGGTTATTGTTAGGCGGCATAGCCAAGTGGTAAGGCAGCGGTCTGCAAAACCGTTATTCTCCGGTTCAAATCCGGATGCCGCCTCCAGGACATTCAAAGAGTTAACCAATCGCGGTTAACTCTTTTTATTTTAGCGCCAACCTCTTTTTAACCTTGAACCACGCATTTAAGACTTCTTAGGTTCTCCGGATTGTCGTCAAAAAAAGAGCGATTGCTTGATTGAAATTTCATGTCAAATCAATGTCTGATTTTTTAAGGCTGGTCGAATCAATAAGCTCAAGAAACCTTTTAGCTTGGCTCAGATAGATTTTGGAATGATTCTCCTCAAAAATAGGAAGGGCTTGCCGAAAATATTGTCCGGCTCTCAATGTGTTCCCCTTTTTTAGATACAAGACCCCCAAGTCCAAATAGGCTTGACCCGCAATACCTCGCGCGCCTATTTCTTCAGCCCACCGGGCCGCACGCTTAAAATATCCCCGGGCTCTTAAAGCACAAAGCGGCAGGATTCGAACTTTTATTTTGAGACGCTTGACCCAAGAGAGTGTTCCCGGAATTCCCGAAAGGATAAGCAAAAAGAGCCGGCCGATCAGATACTCCACATTTACCAAGGCATATTTCCGGCCTTTTACGCGATGCTCTTGCTGGGCCGAATGCAACATTTTTAAACCCCGGCCCGGATAACCGGTTGCGATGGAGACAAGGCCCATCAAAGCACGCGTTGGCGTATTGATGATGTCGGCGTCAAACTGCCGACCGTAATGCATTACTTCTTCCAGCGCCTTTTGCGCTTCGGCCAAATGACCGCCGGATTGGTACGCAAAACCGAGCAACATTCTGGAGAACTGGGAATACCAGGGATCGGCTGAAATGGCGATGGCCTCCTGAAAAGACCGCGTGCCCGGAGCAATATCGCCGTTGACCAGGTGGCCGCAGCCGCTGGTGAAATGCCCCAGGGCCAGGCTTCGGGAATTGGAATGCTTTTGGCCATAGGCCAGTAGTTCGGCGCCGATTTCCAAAGTCTTTTGCCCGGCCCCCATGAACCAATAGGCTTTGCCTATGCCGGCCAAAGAATTAAATAATAGGAAGGGGTCGGACCCCGATTCCTGAAAGATGCGAATGGCCTTTTCTCCGCATTGAATCGCTTCATCGAAACGGCATAGCTCCGAACAGGTCCAGGAAAGCCAACTAGAGGCATAACCGATCACTTTTTGATCCTGGATCTCTGCGCCGATCGCCAGCGCCTTGGAGAGCCATTGATAAGATTCATGAATGAGCCCGGATTCATATTGGATTAAACCGAATAAGATGTAAAACATGCCCAGCCGGGACGGATCATCCAAATCCTGGGCCAAATGTTCATGCGCACTCAGCAAGTCCTTGAGCCCTTTAAAATCTCCCCGGAAATGAAAGACAAACGCCCATTGGGACAACAAGTCAATAACCGTTCTTTTTTCGCCCGGGGTTTGCAACCCCTTTTCACTCAGCAACCGGAATGCTTCCGCGAAATATTGATGGGACTCTCCCACCGCATACTTGTTCAGGCATTTTTCACCTGATTTCACGAGATAATGGATCGCTTTGGGCTGCGAGAGACCCTTTTTGAAATGAAAAGCCAGGGTCTCATAAAAATCACCCGGATGATCGGCATGATTTTTTTCAATAGCTTGAGCTATTTTTTCATGAATCTCCTGGCGCTCCCTGATTAGCAGTCCGTCGTACACCACGTCTTGAATCAAGGAGTGCTTAAAGGTATATTCGGCCTGGCCGGGTTGAGAAATGCAGGTTCGGATCAAGTCCAGCCTTTCGAGTTCACTCAGATAGGGCTCAATCGGGTTTCGAACTTGAGTGATTTGTTGCAACGTATGGCGTGAAAAGGACTTGCCGATAACGGATGCTTCCTGCAAAACGCGTTTGGCCGGCTTTTCAAGATGATCCAGCCGGGTGGAAATGACTCCATGGACTTTGGTCGGAATCTTCATTAAGTCAAGCGACGATCTGAATTCCCAATTGCCGTTTCTTCGTTTTAATGTTTCGGTATCGATCAGGGCATTGACGACTTCTTCCAGATAAAATGGATTGCCGCCGGCTTTTTCATGGATCAGGCGCTCCAGTTCGGGCGGGATCGTCTCGGTTTTTAAAAGAGATTTCACCATGTTTTCCGCATCGGGTGCCGCCAGGCTCTCCAGCCGGATTTCCCGATAGTTAGAAACAGCTCTCCCCGGCCCGGAACCGTTGAAAAGCGAAAATGGAGGCCGATACGTGCACAAGAAAAAAACCGGACAAGGAAAAGAAGAGAGCAAAAGACGGAAAAGCTCCACAAAAGAGGAATCCGCCCAATGCAAATCTTCAAAACAAAGGATCAACGGTTTTTCCCGGGCTAAAGCGACAAGCACCGCCTGACAGGCCTCCACTAAACGCGATTTTCCCAGTTCGGGATTGACCATCTCGCTTTTCTCGTCACTGACCGGATAAAGCCTGCCCAGATAATAGGCATGTGCGCCATTTTCACCCAGGAGGTTTTTAATGCCGGTTTCCACATGGTGCCGGGTTTGCTTTTGGGAGACCCCTTCTTCAATTTGAAAAACCCGGCTCATGAGATTGATTAAGGGCGCGAAGGAAATGTTTTGGGAATAGGCATAGGCATGGCTCTCGATCCAGTTGAAATGCTCGGTATTCAAAGCGGTTTTTAATTCGGAAGTCAGCCGGCTTTTGCCGGTGCCGGCTTCGCCGCAAATGGAATAGATCGCGGACACACCGTTTTTTAGATTTTGAGCAGCACTCAGCAACGTGGATAGTTCCACCTCCCGACCGATCAGATCGGCTTTTAAAGCCTTAAAGGGGGTATGGCGCAATTGTG
>RPPU01000242.1 GCA_003819975.1 Desulfobacteraceae bacterium | reverse complement strand
GTGACCGGCAGCGTGATCGGCAGCGGCAGCCTTCATAAGGGCGCGTTGGCGGGAACGAACAACGGCCCGATCGATAACTGCTTCTGGGACACCCAAACCTCGGGCGCCACGAACGCCATAAGTATCGGAACGGGCAGTGTAACGGACTGCTTCGGCCAAACCACGGCCGAGATGAGGCGCCCTGCGACCTTTGCGGGCTGGGACATCGACGCTGTGGGCGGCACGACCAAAATTTGGCGCATCTACGAAGATCAGACCTATCCGCTTCTAAGGACGTTTCTTTCTCCGCTCGCGGTCCGGGCCAATGATCATACCTTATCCTATAACGGCTCGACCTACAGCGGCGGCAACGGCGTGACCTATATGCCGGTCGATTACGCCGTCAGCGGGGTTTCCGGCACGCTGACTTATACCGGAAGTTCCCAAGGCGCGGTCAACCCGGGAATATACGAGATCGCGTTGTCCGGCTTGTACAGTCATCAATTGGGTTATGACATCGCTTTCGTGCCGGGGACCTTGATCATTGTAGGGCCCGAGATCCGCATAACGGGCAACGGCAATGAAATCGCGAACAACGATCTGACGCCCGGAACCGCGGACGGTACCGATTTCGGTACCCTGTATGTGTCCGGGGTCAGCGTGGTCAAAACCTTCACGATCTATAACACCGGGACCGGAAGCTTGACATTGACCGGCAGCCCCATGGTCGTTTTGAGCGGCTCGACAAATTTCAGCGTGATCGACCAGCCGGGATCTTCTTCCGTCAGCGCCGACGGCTCCACCTTCTTCACCATTCAATTCGATCCCGATGCCGTCGGTTTGAGCGGAGCGACCGTGACCGTGGCCAATGACGACGCCGACAAGAGCCCCTATGTGTTTGCCATCCAAGGCGCGGGCACGAATTCCAGCGGCGGCGGATCGAGCGCAAGCGGCGGAGGCGGTGGTGGAGGCGGCGGGTGTTTTATCGGGACGACGAACCGGGTTGAGGGTCTCCGGTCTCTGGTTTATGGTTTCTGGTCTTGGGTTTAGGAGCGGTTTGGGCGATTACCATGCGGAAAAAAAAGAGTTGTTGAGTTGTCCGGTTGCGGGTTTTTTGCTTTTCACGTTTGGCGTTTCACGTTTTTAAGGCCTAAAGCAGCAAAGAAGTGACTAAAGTTTAAAGTGCCTAAAGTGACTAAAGTTAAGGAAAGCAGATTCAAGATTGCAGATTCAAGATTGCAGATTTGTAAGATTTATAAGATTTATAAGATTTGTAAGATTTATAAGATTTGTAAGATTGTAAGATTGTAAGATTGTAAGATTTATAAGATTAAAAGCAATACTCTTAAAAAGGTTCAAAATATAAACCCGAACCGATCTTTGACAACTGAATAGCTCTAATTAACCTTATGATTTTTATAATGGAAGCTTTTGGGACGCGGAAAGCCAGGAGACGATCGAGAAGGGGCCGGTGGTATAATCGTCTGAACCGCCGTAAACAAGATATCCTTTCGGCGTTGCCGGGTTGCTCCATTTGAACCATTTGTTCAGGGTTTTTGAAAAATCCGACGGCACAGTTTCCCCGGATTTGATTTCCACCGGAACGAGGTCAATGCCGTGATCGATTAATAGATCGATTTCGTCTCCCAGGTTATTGCGCCAGAAATAGAAATTCGAAGTCAAACCGCGGTTGAAACGGCTTTTCAATAAATCCGCTATGATCAGGCTTTCAAAAAGACCGCCGCGTTGAGGATGAATGGATAGATGTTCCGGATCCTGGATATTTAAAAGCCAAGCGGCCAGGCCGGTGTCGTAAAAATAAAGCTTGGGCGTTTTGACCAACCGCTTGCCGAAATTTTTGAAATGGGGCTGAAGCAAAAAGACGATGTACCCAGCTTCCAGTACGGAAAGCCAACCAGCCGCGGTGTTATGAGAGATACCGCAGTCGTTGGCCAAAGAAGAAAGATTAAGAAGCTGGCCCACGCGGCCGGCGGTCATGCGCAAAAAGCGTTGAAAGGTACTCAAGTCACGTACATTGATCAGGTTGCGTACATCTCGCTCCACATAGGTCATGACATAGTTGGCATACCATTGAGCGGGCGAAAGTTCACGATCAAAAAGAGGGGGATATAATCCTCGATAAAGCGCGGTCGGCAAAGAAGGCATCGCGATATGATTGTTTTGTAATTCCCTTATGGAAAAAGGGAGCAATTGCACCAGCCCCACGCGGCCGGCTAAGGATTGGGTGATATTGGAAAGCAGGCCGAATTGTTGGGAACCGGTCAGAATGAACATGCCGTTTTGTTTTTTGCGGTCCACGATGCCCTGGAGATAGGAAAAGAGTTCAGGCAGGCGTTGGGCTTCATCAATGACCGCGCCATCGGGGTAATTGGCCAAGAAGCCGCGTGTATCCTCAGCCGCCATTCTCAATTTATCCGGTTCCTCCAGGGATACGGATGGCTTATCCGGAAAGGCGGCCTGTGCCAAGGTAGTTTTGCCCGATTGACGCGGGCCGGTAACGGCTATAATCGGGAATCCTTTGGCTAATTGATGCAGTGTATCGATGGCACGACGGCTTAGCATGCACAATAATATATAACTAATGATACAGATTGTCAATTCAATTTACAAACTGTATAATTTTAGTAAAAATGTATTTATTCCAATATGTTAAAATGATTATTATAAAGCAAGTTAGCGACTATTTCGGTTGCTCCTGAAAAACGGGAGGGTATTTTCAGGATTATCCAATCCGTTCCATCACCGAAAGCCGAGCCTTTTAAGCATTATGTTATTTCGAATATAATAGGTTAAAAGCTATTCAGTTGGAAAATTACAGGAAGAAGTGACTAAAATCAGAGAAATGACTAAAATAAAATGGCAAGAAGAAGTAAAGAAATAAAAAACCAGAAAACAGAGAGACAGAATGCCATTTGAGCCGAAATTCAGTTTGTTTCAGAACCGGTATAAATCCATACTTGGCCGGGAAGACCGTTATTTGATAGAATTAATGCGTTCTATTCAAAGAGGGCAGGTTTGAAACCCGATACCCCGGATTCATGCATTGACTCTCATCCTCCTAAAAACTTGCTATTCCATCAAAAATGCCGATTGATTTTTGTTCTTCCTCATTTCAAGGAACAATAAGTTTTCGGATTTTGAAACCCGGTTTTTAGCAAAAAAACTTTGCGTCCTATCACGGTGTAACCTTAACGAAGGCGAATTTTGCGGTGAAATATTCCGAACTTGACGGTAGGGTTTCCGTGTCTATCTTTTTGAGTAAGATTACCGGATATCTCAAGAATCAAAAAACGAATCAGGCGATTATTAAAAATGCCGTAAATTTCTATATGTGCATTCTTGAAAAAGGATTTTTGAGATATCCTCTGGTCATTAGAAAGGATAGGATTATGAAATTATTCAAAATTTCCATTATGTTAATCGGGTTTTTAAGCGTAGCGCTATTGGCGGTTTTGCTTTTCAGGGGACAAACCTGGATCAAAGGGCCGGGTCAAATAAAAAGCGCGTCCGCCCAGACAAGTAAAAGCCCGCAGGAAGTAGAAATCAATCATTATAAAGGCGAAAACCTGGGCCGGATCGCGGATTTTCATGAGAACTCCATCAAGGGTCCGCAAAAGGTCGACCGGGCCGCCTATCGCCTGACCGTGAAAGGGCCGGACGGCAAACAGGCTGTTTATACCTATGAAGAAGTTCTCAAAATGGCGCCGTCAACCAAGCTGATCACCCTGAACTGCGTGGAAGGCTGGAGCGTCAAGATCCTTTGGGAAGGGGCGCGGGTGAGCGATTTGCTTGCGCCGCTGGCAGGCCCTTCACTGCCGGGCCAACCGGCCGTATTCGGCGGGAAAAAGCCGGAGCATCTGGCCGTTCAATTCTTTGCCGTGGACGGATATTCCACTTCTCTGCCGCTTAACTATGTTTTGAATAAAAACCTTCTGCTCGCTTACAAGATGAATGGGGTCACGTTGCCGCCGGAACGGGGCTTTCCCTTCCAACTGGTCGCCGAAGATAAATGGGGTTATAAATGGATCAAGTGGGTGCAAACGATTGAAGTCTCGATCGACATCGCTTACAAGGGCTACTGGGAAGAGCGCGGGTATAATCAAAACGGCGATTTAAAAGGTCCGATTTTCGACGAATGATGATTATGCCATGACCCAAAAGGTTCTCCTTAGTGTGACTTTTAAACTTCAGGGGATCTCTAAAAATTGACTTAATTGACTAGGAGACCGTTAAAAATCAGCCAAATATAAACGTCCATTCTTCAAAAGGCCAATTTTTAGAGATCCCGTTCAAGGCATTCAGCGAAGATTTTAATCCGTCCTTTTAAAAAAAAATAAATCATTATTTAAAACCACATAAAATTTGTCTTAAAAGGTAGATAAAGGCGACAGAGTGAGCCGTTTTCCTGTTTAAAAGACCTGAAAATGACATATTGGGCCATGCAAAATCATTATCAAGAGTGAGGTAGCGGTATGTTTCAGGTTGAAAATCAAAGCGATCGGATTTTCAGGGTTGTGATTAATTCTGCCAGTCAATATTCGCTCTGGCCGGATGACTATGAGATCCCCTTGGGCTGGAGGGATACGGGGAAAAGCGGTTTCATAGCGGAATGTCTGGATTATATGCAAAAGGAAGAAAGGGGCTTGCCGTTGCCGGACTTTGACCATACCGGGGCAAACATGAATTAAGGCTATGCGCTGTCTCAAAAATAAAATTTGCAACTAATAAGAAGAGCAATTTAGTTTTCATTAAACCCACCGCCTATGGCGGTGGACCCGGATAGGTTCTACCGATTCGGCGAGAAATTCTTTAAACTTTTGTCCGTAAAGCTTCAAATTGTAGTTTAAAGAGTATAAAGATTGTGTAACATTTTTGGAGTGCGGCAGCCAGGGCCGAAGCCCTCGCGTGACGCGTCGCCGCTTTTAAAGCGCGGACGTGTCCGCGCAATCCAAATGTGCACCGTTGATAGGATAAACTCTCAACAAATTAACATCCAAATTTCATCAAGATGATCTTATCTGTGCCCCCCTTGGGGGGCCCGCTATGTGGGTGGAGTTTCACCGGAATTTTTAGTGTGACTTGTTTTATTTTTCGATTTTTGAGATGGCTTCCGCTTATAATCAGACCCCCTCTCGTTTTTTTACAAAGCTGATGAGCAACAATCCCAAGCCGGCCATGATGGCATCGATCAGAAAAGCCCGGGCGTAGCTGCCGCTGGAATCGCGGATCACCCCACTGATCCGGATGGCAAACATGGCGCCAAACCCGTACATAAAGGTCCAGAGTCCGATGACGGCGCCCATAACCTGTTTGGGGAAATAATCGTTGCCGCACGCGCCGAAAAGAGGAAAAACGGCGCCGATACCGGCCGGGCAGAAAAATAAATCTCCAAAAAAAACTGTATTTCTTTAAACTTTTATGGTATTTTTTCCGCCTTTCATGCCTCTTTGAGATTTTTTTGTGGTCATGAGACCGTTGCAACTCAACAATGAAGCGTCTTTTTGCAGCTAAAGCTTCCCTTATTTCGAGTTTGAACATTTAATTTTTTCATCTGAAACCGATTTGATTTTTGAACCTGCATGATTCCCGATTTTTTAACCCATTTCGAGGGTATTCCGTTTCGTTCCCATGAATTCCCCCCTGACAAAAAAATCAGCACTGTTTTTTCTATCCCGACCTTCCATTAATCGATGACGGCTGTCATTGATCTCCGGAGGTTTTCAGCAAACCATGCCGGTTTTCGGACCGCCGCAACCAAAGGGTGAAAAATCGTGAAAAAGAGCATGGAATTTTTCGATCCCCCGACCCCGCCCTCAAACGATCCGTTTGTCCGGGAACAAGAAAAAGACCTTTTGTCGAACTCATCATTATCGGGCCGGCCGCGACGGGAATGGCCGGTATTGGAGTTACCGCTGGACTATCCCCGTTCCGCGGAGCGACCCGCCGCAAAAGGCGTGCAATCGGGCCGCCTGGCGGCGCCGGCGACCGGAGCCCTATGGCAATTGAGCCGGGAGCAGAAGCAACCCCTGTCCGCGATCCTGCTGGCCGCGCTCCAAATATTGCTGCACCGTTATACCGGGCAAACCGATCTGTTGACGGGTTTTTACGCGGGCGACGAGGAACGGGACCGGGCCGGTTCAGGACCGCGACCGCAGGTTTTGCGCCTGACGCTTGACCCGGAGTGGGGTTTTGGGGCGCTGTTGGCGCGGGTTCGGGAGGCCGTTCAAAGGGCCGGCGGCATACAGCCTCCGGTTGCCGCGGACAAGGGCTTGGCTCCCGAGATCCAGGTGTTTTTGAACGAGGTCACGCTTGCGGAAAAGCTCCGGGAGCTGTCCGGGCGGGAGGCTGAAGGGTTTTCTTGCGATTGGATCTTTAATGTCCGGGCCGGGCAAAACGAGATCGAACTGGAATTGGTTTTCAATGCGGTCTTGTTCGGCGCGGAGCGCATGGCGGAGACGCTGGAGCAATTCAAGCATTTGCTCGGGCAAATCGGGCGCACACCCCGAGCCGGCCTCGGCTCTTTTTCCCTGTTGACCCCGGCCAAGCGGGCTTTATGGCCCGATCCGAGCCGGGCTTTGCCGGAACCGAACTATCCGGGGGTTCTGGAGCTGTTTGACGGCTGGGCCGGCCGCAGCCCCGGACAAATCGCGGTCGGCCAGGGCCGGCGCGAATGGACCTATGCCGATCTGGCGGATCGGAGCCGGACCGTTGCGCGGATGTTGCGGCAGCGGAACCTGCAGCCCGGCGATGTGGTGGGTTTGTACGGCCAACGCAGTTTCGGCCTGATCGCCGCGCTGCTCGGTATTTTGCGGAGCGGCGGAGTGCTGTTGACCCTTGATCCCCGCCAGCCGGAGAGCCGGCATCGCGCGATGCTGGAACAAGCCCGGGC
>RPPU01000241.1 GCA_003819975.1 Desulfobacteraceae bacterium | reverse complement strand
GGTGGAACCCTTCTTTCAATGTATGGTTGTGGATTTGCGTCCGGCCGCCGGAACCAAAAACTACTATTTTTATCAGAACAAACTGGGCCAGATCGTGTTCTGCATCACGCCCGATCCGCCCATTTTAGGCACGGACACGCGCGAAACCTCTTTCTTTTTGCCCCAGGTCAGCGCCCGCATGGTCAAGCTGATTCCACGCTTAAAAAATTTGCGCGTGCGCCGCACCTGGCGCGGTCTTTATCCCATGTCGCCGGACGGTTTTCCCCTGGTGGGCTGGAGCCGCGACGTCAAAGGGTTGTTGCATGCCACGGCCATGTGCGGCCAGGGCTATATGCTCGGGCCTGGCTTGGGTGAAGTGCTCAGTCGCATGATCGTCGATAAAAATACCGATCGGGATAAAATTATTCTGGAAAACTTTTCACTTTACCGCAAGGCCGGCGGTGAGGAGAAATTGAAATAGTCCTAATCCGGATAAGCCGTAGGGGGCGGGTTTAAAACCTGCCCCTACAACTCAGGACGGTAAATATTGTTACCGGCAACCCATTGTCGCTGTTTGAAAACGAAGCGTCAAATAACGTGATTTCATTTGGAACCGGCATCCCGGTTATGGCTGCCGGTTAAGGTTTCCTCTCCCCAAACCCTCCCTGTAAGGAGTAGTGGGCCGCAATGCTCCTATACCTTACAGGGAGTGGTCCCCAAAAGGAGGAATGGGCAATCGTTCACAATTTAAATAATTAATCTTTTATTCTTTTCCCGATGAATCGGGAATATCAAGGGGGATAAAACATGGCCGAGTTAAAGTTTAAAGAAGTGAAATCATTCGGATATCAAAGGTCCACGATTGAAAAAGGTTATGCCAATCAAACCCTTTTTGTCAATCTTTCGGACAACCGCATTGAAACCAAACCGGTCGACACAAACATGAAAGAAGTGTTTGTCGGCGGTAAAGGTTTCGATCTCCGGTTGCTTTGGCAAGCCGTGGATAAAAATACAAAATGGAACGATCCCAAAAACGAGATTTGCATTGCCTCCGGGCCTTTAGGCGGCACGCCCATTTATCCCGGTTCGGGCAAGAGCATTGTCACGACTATTTCGCCTTTGACCGGAACCGTAATCGATTCCAACGTAGGCGGTTATTTCGGCCCTTACCTCAAATTCTCCGGCTTCGACGCCCTGGAAGTTCAAGGCAAAGCCAAGAGGGACACGGTCGTTTATATCGACGGGGTGGATCAAAAAGTGCATATATTGCAGGTGTCCGGTTTGTCCGACGATGCCTATGATATTACCCAAAAATTAACCGAACACTTCGGGGAAGACAAGTTGCGCGGCATTTCCGTGGTCACGGCCGGTCCGGGCGCCAAACACACCCTGATCGGTTGTCTGAATTTCAGCTTCTATGATGTCAAGCGTAAACGCGCCCGTTACAAACAAGCCGGTCGCGGCGGTATCGGCACGGTGTTTGCCGATAAAAATATCAAAGCATTGGTGGTGCGTTGGGAAACCGTCTCGCTCGACACCAATCATCCGGCCGATACAGCGGCTTTAAAAGAAGTCGCCAAGCTCCATTCCCATGAAATCGTGGAACTGGATCCCAAACAAAATGAAATGGCCACGATCGGTACGACCCATTTGGTCGAGATCATGGATAAATTCGACTTGTTACCCACCAACAATTTCCGTTATGGTTCGCATCCTGAAGCGTTGAACCTGGGCAAAGAAGTCTATCGCCGCTTGTTCGATAAGGGCTTTGACGGTTGCTGGATGGGCTGTACCGTGGCTTGCGCGCATGTGGTCAAAGATTTTGTACCCATGACCGGACCCTATAAAGGCCAAAAAGTTTATGTAGACGGTCCGGAGTATGAAACTCTGGCGGGCTGCGGGTCCAACCTGGGCATTTTCGATCCGCATACGGTCATAGAATTCAATTTTTATTGCGATGCTTACGGTATTGACACGATTTCTTTCGGCACCGGCCTTGCTTTTGCCATGGAATGCTATGAAATGGGTCTGATCAATAAGAAACAGACCGGCGGGCTGGATCTTTCTTTCGGCAATCGAATCAACGCCCTTGAAGTATTGCATCAAATGGCCAAAGGCGAAGGTTTCGGCAAGCTCGTGGGGCAAGGGATCCGTAAAATGAAAGAAATTTTTGCCAAAGAATTTAAGTCCGATCCCAAGATCATGGCTGATATCGGCATGGAAGCCAAAGGCCTGGAGTTCTCCGAATACATCACCAAAGAATCCCTGGCCCAGCAAGGCGGTTACGGCTTGGCCCTAAAAGGTCCGCAACATGACGAAGCCTGGTTGATCTTTCTGGATATGGTCCACAACTTCATGCCGACTTTTGAACAAAAAGCCGAGGCCCTGCATTGGTTTCCTTGTTTCCGCACCTGGTTCGGCCTGTGCGGCTTATGTAAACTGCCTTGGAATGACATTGTGCCGGAAGACAATAAACAAAACCCGGAACCGGCCAAAGTCGTCAAACACGTCAAATGGTATTCCGAGTACTTTAGCGCGGTTACGGGCCGCAAAATCGGGCCGGATGACATTATCACCATGAGCGAGGCGGTTTATAATTTCCAGAAACTGTTTAACCTGAAGTTGGGCTTTGGCACGCGCTCATTCGACACCATTCCGTACCGGGCCGTGGGGCCGGTAACCCCGGATGAATACGAATCCCGTCAGGAACGTTACGACAAACAATTGATTGAAAAGCACAAGACGGACATCCAGGGTAAGAGCACCGCGGAGAAGATCGCTATTTTGCGCTCTTTCCGTGAAGCGGCTTTCGAACAGCTCAAAGACGCGGTTTACAAGCGTCGCGGCTGGACCAAGGAGGGCATCCCGACTTTAGCCACGGTCAAACGTTTGAAGATCGATTTCCCGGATGTAGTGGAATTGCTCAAGGCGCATGGAGTCACGGAATAAGCTGTTTACGCGTCGTCCGGAACCATACGCGGAAGATCTGGCGCTAAGAGGGCGGCTAAATTCAAAACTGCAAAAATGGAATATCGAATATCGAACACCGAATATCGAATAATAAAAGTTTAAAATAACAGCCTTCTTGTGTTTTCACTTTTCACTTCGATATTCAGTATTCGGTGTTCGATATTCGATATTTAAGTTATTAACTGAAACGCACATGGCAATTTTTATTTTATCGACAAAAAATTGTCGATGTTTCAGTTATAAGTGGCGCCTAATCTTG
Organism: Desulfobacteraceae bacterium; assembly: GCA_003819975.1. The sequence continues at coordinate 3,688 of RPPU01000241.1, read as the reverse complement.
GCATTTCGAGGAAAGAATCGACGAGGAATCATACCAATAGTATGTTTCAGGTTTAGAATCCTTTCAACTGATCGAGGTTTAAATGATCAAAGTCGACGGTACAGAACGGCCTTGGCGTCCCGGCATGACCGTGGCGGATCTGCTCCGCGAGATGCCTGATCCTTCATATCACTATGCCGTTGTTCGTCTGAACCAAGACATCGTGGTTGAACCGCTTTTCGCTAAAACCCAAATTCCGGATAATGCCGAAATTTATCTGGTCCCCATGGTCGTGGGAGGCTAACTTTTACCATAGAGGTCATTTCATGAGCATGCAGATACGCGTCTACTATGAGGATACGGACTCCGGCAATGTGGTGTATTACGCCAACTATTTGAAATATATGGAGCGCGACCGCACCGAGTTTTTGCGGGAACGCGGCGTGGATTTGGGTGTATGGCAAAATCAAGGGATCTTATTTGCCGTTGTGGAAGTACAGGTAAAATATCGGAAATCCGCCAGGTATAATGATTTGATCCGTATTGAAACGGAATTGATCAAATGCACCCGTGCCGCATTAATCTTCAGACACCATATTTTTAACGCGGGAAAAGAACTTTTAGTGGAAGGCACGGCAACTCTAGTCTGCATCAAAGCGGCAACTTTAAAGGCCTGCAGAATTCCGGATGAGTTGTTGGAATGCATCGGAAAAGGCGTATAGTTCGTTTTTAATTTGAGCAGCGAGTGGTTTCAGGATAAGCGGCCCGAAACCGGATCCATTCATCCGAATCATTGGTGTGCAAATTTGTTTGTTTTAAAGCTTTTTTAATCAATTCGTAGTTCATGGGCCGGGTATAATCGCCAAACAAGGCGCGCACGTCTCCGGCCGCATCTAAATTCAGATCCAAAGCTTTGACCGGTGTGCGGCAGGAAAAATCCAAGGCACCCAGGTACACATATTTTATTTCCGGTTTTGAAAGCGTCTTGAAATAAACCCTTTCATTACGAAGATCATAGGTAATGCTCCATTTGGTATAGGCGCCCATGGCAATTGATTTTTGAATCGCAGCAGCATAATCCAACAGCGTACCCGATTTTCGAGCGTCAAAAACACGGATCAAACCGGCAGCCCGCGCAAATCGATCCAGGGATCCGATGCCAGCCGGCGTGTTAGAACCGACTTGCTTATAGAAAGCAAGTGAGCTCTGATAAGTGCTGTTGGTCAACACCGGAACCGGTAAAGTCTCTTTGGTATGGACGACGGTACGACCTTTTAAAAATTCAATGGAAGCGCATTGACCGGTTTTGTCGCAGGCAAAATAATGCAGGCCATATGTTTCTGAGGGAGGAATCCTGACTTGAGACAGCCCGGCGATCAGCTCGGCCACGGTTGCGAACCGATCGAGTTGGTACTGGACCCATTGCAGATTTTTGATTACCGGCCGGGAATCGGGGATTGGATACTCGGTCTCATCCAGCATCATAATCTCAACCGCTAACCCGGCTTCATTCATTCCTCCCATGGGAAATTCCCGGCCGTATTGGTTAAAAGTCACACTGCCGTAGCGCGAAGTCCAAGCAGCGGGCGAATCAGCGGCTGTGCCGGCTTGCATGGCGGTCTTGATTACATGGCGCTTGTTGATCATCAAATAACCGAATTCCAAATGCCAATCATAGTTTTTACCGAAAACCATTTGCTCGCCATGTTTCAGGAAAAATGAGGAACAAGGAAAAACAGACAGGGTTGGCAGGAAAAGAAATGCACTCAAAAAAATCCCAAAAAATCGGCGAAAAGAAAAGATTTTTTTATTCGTTTTGCGCATGTTTTCCCCTTAAAGCAATTCTTTCTGTAATATATCATTCCACCGTCTATTCAACTGATTTTTTCTCATCAATGACCGTATATTCGGCATCGATGACGTTTTTGTCCGGCATGGGTTTTTGCGATCTATTAAGCGTAAAACGTTTTTTGTAAGGTCTATTGATAAAAAAATGTTTCTCCGACGCTTCTCCGCCCAGAGCCACCAACCAGGCGATCGTGACCAATACGGGATTCTGCTGCCAATAAGTGATGGTGGCCAGAATGGCGACCAGAAGCCGTGGAGCGAAAATAAATCCCAGCCACCAAAACAAACCGCCAAACAGAACACTGGAAAAGAGCAAGGTCAAGCGGGGAAATAGGGTTATAAAGATTAGGAAAAATAAACCACGCTTGTCCCAGAAATTTGCTTTTCCGAATTCCACACCCAGGTAATTGATCAAAACCCAAGAGATGATCGAGATGAGGATGAACAAGATTAGAAAACGAAGAATTTTAGTCATTCTATAATCTCCAAATTTATTTTAAAACGAATCATTGTGTTTTCATCGGATGGTAGGAGCAGGTTTAAAAACAATTTCACAAAGAAATTGTGCCCCGCCCCTACGAAAAAAACACCATGTCAATTCATTTCACTTTTTTGCCGATTCGATCGGACCTGATCCCGTTTCCGCTTTCATCCCACGACCAATAAATCATGGTTGCTTTTGCTTTTATTAAGCGACAAGCGAGAAAGCCCCAAACACGACTGTCTAAACTATTGTCACGGTTATCGCCCAGTACAAAAACAGAGTCGTCGGGAATTATTACGGGTCCATAATTTGATAAGGATGTGGCGAAAGCAGATGATCCGGGATAATCTTTCATAATATATTCTTCAGTTAAAGCTGCTTGATTGATAAAAACCGTTTTTTGTTTTATTTCAAACAATTCTCCCGGCATGCCGATAATCCGACTAACATATGTTAATTCCGGATTTTTCGGATATTTAAAAACGATAATATCGCCACGTTTCATGTCTTTGTTCGAATAGGTTTTATCAACCAGGATCCGGTCTCCTGTTACCAGAGTAGGTTGCATGGCTCCGGATGAAATTTTATAAAGGTGAATAATAAAAAATCTTATAAAAAGTATGGTACAAAAAACAAACAGTCCTAGAAGAAAGATTGTAAACCATTTCCAATTTGTTTTCAGCCAATTTTTTTGTTTCGGTACCGGTGGCGGCAACATGTTCAAAGTATCCTTATTATTCTTATTGATCCTGTTAATCCCGTCAAAAATTCTTAACTCCGGATTTGAAATTAGGCGCGCACGCTTTTCAAAGCCTGGTCCAAGTCCGCCATGATGTCCTCGGCGTCTTCGATACCGGCCGAGAGGCGGATCAAACCTTCGGTTATGCCGATCTTGGCGCGATTTTCCGGGGTCAAGGCGCGATGCGAAGTCGTGGCGGGATGCAAGACCAGGGTATAGACATCGCCCAGGGTTGTGGCCGGCAAGCAGAGTTTCAGGGCTTCCATGAAGCGGAAAGATAGGGCGCGGTCCGCCTTGGCGATTTCAAACGAAAGCATGCCGCCGAAACCGGAGTTGCCGAATTGACGTAATGCTAACTCATGATGAGGATGATTCTTGAGTCCGGGATAATGTACCTTGGCGATCTCAGAATGTTTTGAAAGCCATTCGGCTATGCGGGCGGCATTATCGCATTGCTGCCGCATACGCAAAGGCAATGTCTTTAGGCCGCGCATGGTCAACCAAGCTTCGAAAGGGCCCAAAGTGCTGCCGATCAGTTTATTGAGTTCATACATTTTATTGCGGTTTTCCAATGAAGAGATAACCGCGCCGGCCATGACATCGCCGTGTCCCGCAATATATTTGGTGGCGCTGTGAAT
>RPPU01000240.1 GCA_003819975.1 Desulfobacteraceae bacterium | reverse complement strand
GAAGCCAATCAGATGAGTCAATCGACGGCCGCAAAGATCGAGGGGCTCCAAGCCGGAATAGAGGTCAAACGCGAAGGGTTCACCAATATCATCAATATCGAAGCCAGAAATTCCAATGCTAAAGCCGCTCAAAAACTGGCTGAAACCGTAGCTAAGACTTATCAGGCTTTTCATCAAGAAGAACAATCCAAACGGACAAGTGAAGCGATCAAATACATCGGGGAACGGAAAGAGGAAGAAGAAAAAAACCTCAAAGAAGCCGAAGATGCATTCAACCATTTCAGTCGCATCAACCAAATCGTATCCATTCAGACCCAGAGTGAAAATCTTCTAAACAACGCCCAGCAGATCCAAAACGATATCCGCAAGGTCGTAAGCGAAAGACAGGAACTGGAGGATATTCTCAAGCGGCTCGTGAAATTTCCGGCCAATCCTTTTGAAAGCGCCAACAACTTTTATTCGACCAAGTCCAGCATGGAATATCAGCAGGCCAACAATACCTTGGTGGAACTGATGGTCCAACGCAACACCCTTTTGCATGAGTACACGCCCAAACATCCCGATGTGGTGGCGCATACCCGCAAAATCATCGAAACCGCCAACAAGATGATCATTTTGATGCGCCTACAGATCGAGACCTTGCACAAAAAAGAGCTGGATTTGAATGCGGAGCTCGCCAACAATGAAACGCAAACCAGGAACCTGATGGACAAAAAAATGGAGTTTGAACGCCTCAAACGAAACGTCGACCTCCACAGCGACATGATCAATTTGCTCGAACGCAAAAATCAGGAAGCCCAAATCCAGAAAGCTGAAAAAGAAAAAGCCCCGGAAGTGACGATCGTTAAAGAAGCCTTGGAATCGGGTGCGCCCGTCAACCCGCCCCGGACCGTGACCACCGGTTTTCTGGGAATGATCATCGGTTTGGTCTTGGGCATGGTGGCGGCTTTTATCGCCGAAACCTTTGATACCTCCCTGGGCGCCATCGAAGATGTGGAAGAAAACATCGGCGCGCCGGTTTTGGGCGTTGTTCCGGAGACGGACCCCGATGAAGCCCGCGAAGAAATGCGCAGTAAATATTCCGAGCCGATCCGGTCCTCGCCCTTTCTGCATTCCATCCATCTGATAACCCATTTCTCGCCCAAATCCATGATGGCCGAATCTTTTCGGGCCCTCCGCACCAATATTCAATTCAAGGATACGGAAAAACAGATCAAGACCATCGCCATTACCAGCACGTCACCCCAGGAAGGCAAAACGGTCATTTCCATCAATCTGGCGATCACCATGGCCCAGGCGGGCCTGAAAACTCTGTTGATCGGGTCGGACATGCGCAAGCCCATGCTGGCCAAAATGTTTGGAGTCGAAGAAGCTCCGGGCCTGACCGATATCCTGCTGGGCAACTATCCCTGGCGCGATACGGTCAAGAGCATCACCGACGTCATTATGGGCAAAATGACCCTGGAAGAAGTCATGCTGACTCCCGGGCTCGATAATTTGCATGTGATCACCGGCGGCACGATACCGCCCAACCCGGCCGAACTGATTGAATCCAAGCATTTGACCGAGTTTATCGCCGAAGCCAAAAATGAATACGACCTGATTCTTTTTGATTCGCCGCCCATTGTCTCAACCGCCGATGCGGTCATTCTTGGAGCCAAGGTGGACGGCGTCCTGCTGGTTTACCGCGTAGGCGCGGTTTCAAAAAATTTACTGAAAAGGTCCAGCAGCCAACTGACCCAGGTGAACAGCCACATTATGGGTGTCGTGCTGAACGGCATGAAACCTGAATTCAGCCCCGACTTTCAGGACGCCAAATATTATAAATATTACTACTCCTATGGAGAAGAAGCCAAAGGCCGGCGCTTAAGGGTTGGAGAAGAAGATAAAGGCGGCCGCTTAAGAAGCGTCGCGAAAACGCTGCCTTTTTCTCAAAAAGGCCTCAAAAAAATTTTTACGGCCAAGACCCTCTCCATCTTATGGGCCAAGCTCAAGCAGAATATTTGGATAGGGATTCTGATTGCCGTGGTTTTACTGGCGATCGGTCTGGCCGGACAAAGCGGAATTTTCAATCTGTTTCAGTTTTTGGGGTTTTCCCAATAACCCCGACAGCCGAATTCGATTGAATGCAGTTACGGAATATCTATAAATTCATTTTTTGAGGATTTTGTTTTTCAAGCTCAGATTATTTTCTTGGATCTAGCGGTTGATAAAATAAATTTTCAGAGATCCCCCCATATATATTGTCACCACGCCGACAATGAACTACAATAAATCGAGCGGCAATCAAGAGCTCGGCACATTCGAAAAATAAGGAGGAAAGTTGAAGATGGAAAGAATTGATATCGTACTTGCGCGTGAGATCCTGGATTCACGCGGAAATCCCACCATTGAAGTGGAGGTGGGCCTGGCCAGCGGGGCTATTGGGCGGGCCGCCGTGCCCTCCGGCGCTTCCACGGGTAAATATGAAGCCGTAGAATTGCGGGACAAAAGCAAAAAACGTTTCGGCGGCAAAGGGGTCGAAACAGCCGTGCGCAATGTCATTGATGTCATCGGTCCTGAAATCACCGGGATCGATGCCACCGACCAGCGCGCCATCGACAGCCTGATGATCACCCTGGACGGAACACCCAACAAAGGCAAACTGGGCGCCAACGCCATTCTGGGGGTTTCTCTGGCCGTGGCCCGCGCCGCGGCCGAATCCCTGTGCGTGCCGCTTTACCGATATATCGGCGGCGCCAATGCCTGCCGTTTGCCCATGCCCATGATGAATATTCTGAACGGCGGCGTGCACGCGGCCAACAATGTGGACCTGCAGGAATTCATGGTCATGCCGGTCGGCGGTCAAACCTTTAAAGAAGCGTTGCGCATCGGCGTCGAGGTTTTTCACGGCCTGGCCAAAGTGTTAAAGGACAAAGGCCTCTCCACCGCCGTTGGCGATGAAGGCGGGTTTGCCCCGGACCTGAAGTCCAATGATCAAGCGGTTGAAATGATTCTGGCCGGCATCAAACAAGCCGGTTACAAACCGGGCCGCGATGTGGTTCTGGCCCTGGACTCGGCTGCTTCTTCTTTTTATGAAAAAGGTCACTATGTCTTTTCCAAGTCCGATCAATCCAAACACAGCTCCGAAGCCATGATCGATTTTTATACCCATTGGATCAAGCGCTTCCCGATCTTGTCCATTGAAGACGGACTGGATGAAAACGATTGGCCGGCCTGGCAAAAAATGACCGCCAAACTGGGCGAAAAAATCCAGATTGTGGGCGACGATCTTTTTGTCACCAATACCGAACGCATCGGCCGGGGCATCAAGGAAAAAGCAGCCAATGCCGTATTGATCAAACTGAACCAGATCGGCACCTTGACCGAAACGCTGGATGCCATCACCATGGCCCATAAAGCCGGCTGGAACGCGGTCATTTCGCATCGTTCCGGTGAAACCGAGGACAGCTTTATCGCCGATCTCGCCGTAGCCGCCGGCGCCGGACAGATCAAGACCGGCTCGCTCTGCCGCTCCGAACGGGTCTGCAAATACAATCAACTTTTAAGAATAGAAGAAGAATTGGGCGATACGGCCGAATTCGGCCGGCCCTTTTAGATTGTTGCGTATGGGAAACGGATAAGCAAAAGACGGCGTTTTCGCGCCCTCTTTTGCAATTCCGCAAAGTTAAAATAGGCAGGGCTTCGACTCATAAAACGTTCCGATACTTGCCTTGAAAATTATTTTGGTTTTACAATAGTGTATTATTCGGGCGAGCTTGCCCGAATCCATGTTTTTTGATCCCGCGGTTTTCGGGATCAAAAAACATTCAGGATCAAAAAAACATTTAGGCGGGTGTTTTGAGGCCTTTTTCCAGAACGCGAATGACGTAGCTCAAAAAAGCTTCTTTCATGATATGTAAATTTTTGACGGCCGTACTATCGACCATTTTCGGATTGGTAATGATAATTTTGGATTCGATTAATTTTAACCTTAAAAGAACCGTCAAAGCCTCGAACCGATGGGGCGAACCGCCGTCGATTAAGAGGTTGGCAATCATGCGCACATCATTGTTGAAACTGCGAATCAGCCTCCCCAAGCTGGACCTGTTGTTGCTGGTCATTACGGCAACCCTTTTATCCGGCATAATGCACCTATCTTTCTATTAAGGGTATCCATTTGCGCCAATCGTTTTCATTGGCGTTTTGGAAGCCGACCTTAACCCATTTAAGGATGTTTGACTTCCAGGGATTATCTTCAGGGTACCTAAGAAATGATTCCTTGTCAACGATAACAGGATGAGATTCTGATCCCCCATCTACAAATACAATGATTTCAAACTGTTGCCTTACAAAACCGGCCGGATATTCCCATTGTGCATAAGTTAATAATAATATGCGTAAACAAAACAATGGGCAATTTTTGCTTTCATTCAATACGTATTATAAAAAATTAAGTTTAAATCTGTTAAAAATATGTTTTTTATAAGAAAAAAATTTTAAACCCATTTTATTTTTGCTCCTTCTCGCCGTATATTGTATGATCTTTGCTTATTGAAGCCGCTATATTGAATGGGTCACCCCTCTCTTGCCAAAGGAATAGTTTGAAAATGCAAGGCTTGATCAGCGCCATCCGGACTTTGACCATTATTCCCATCCCCGGGAAGATTGAAGACAATTTCAGCGCCGCCCTTTCTTGGTTTCCTTTGGTCGGATTTTTTATCGGCAGCCTGCTGTTCGGCCTGGCTTGGTTGTGGCTTCAAATCATCGGGCTGCATTGGCCCGAGGGCAATGCCCTTCTCCTTGTTCTCTTCCAGATCATCCTGACCCGCGGTCTGCACCTGGACGGTTTGGCCGATTGGGCCGACAGTTGGGGCGGCCGGGACCGGCAACACCGTCTGGCGATTATGAAAGACTCCCGGATCGGCTCCTTCGGTGTTCTGGCATTGGTTGCGACTCTGCTTGCCAAATATATTTTCTTTTTGAGGCTTGTCGCTTCCGGGACTTTCGTATGGGTTATCCTCCTGACTTTAACAGTTTTCCAGAGCGGCCAACCTGTAACCTATTGAAATCATTGGATGTGAGTTTTCCCGCCGATTTGTAGTGCCCCAGAATAAATAAATTACTTGACAGCCGTTCTCGTTAATGCTATGTTCCCACCATGTTCGTACGTATAAAAGAAAAACCAAACGGCAAAAAAGCGGTCCAAATTGTCGAATCTTACCGGAGAGCCGATAAAGTCTCTCAAAAAATCGTTCGTCATATCGGCCAGGCGACAACCGAACGGGAACTTGACGAACTGAAACGTTTAGCGGAATCCATCATCGTAGAAGTTGAAAATCAACGCCAGCCGGTTTTACCTTTATTTAAACCTGAACAAATTTATGGCCACAAACCAAAAAACGAAGAAATCACAATCGACGATACAGTCAAAATCCGAAATCTGCGGGAAGAACAGCGTATTATCGATGGTATTGGAGAGGTATTCGGCAAGCTTTATGATGATATAGGATTAGGCCAAGCGCTGGGAAACACCCAGATGGATGAATCCTGGAATGCGACGCTAAAGGCCTGTGTTCTGGCTCGCTTAGCCAACCCGGTCAGTAAACGACGAACGGCCTCTTTACTGGAGCAGGATTACGGCATTAAGATACCTTTAGAAAAGATTTATCGGATGATGGATCGTTTGAAGGTCAAAGAAGATGAGATCCGGAAGCGGATCGTCCAATCCACTTTATCTCTGTTTCGTGAGCGGGTGGACGTGCTTTTTTTCGATGTGACCACGCTTTATTTTGAGAGTATAGAAACGGACGATTTGCGGGAGTTCGGATATAGCAAGGACTGCAAATTTAAGGAATCGCAGGTGGTATTGGCGTTGGCGACGACCACGGCGGGACTACCGATCTCCTACCGGCTATTTCCCGGTAACATGTATGAAGGCCACACTCTGATCAAGATGGTTGATGAACTCAAGAAAATATACGATGTAGCCCAGGTGCTTTTGGTGGCGGATCGGGCCATGTTCAACGAAGCGAGCCTTAAATTGATGGAAGATCAGAAGATCCGCTATATTGTGGCAGCCAAATTACGAGGCCTCCCCAAAGCGTTGCGCCAAGCCATTTTAGAGGATGACGATTTTAAGCCCGCGGTAATTGAGCATGAGTTTCATTGGACCAAGGAATTTGCGCACAACTCTCGAAGATTAGTTGTGAGTTACAGCTCCGGTCGTGCCCGGAAAGATGCCCAAGACCGAGCCCGTCTGATCGAGCGGCTCCTCAAAAAGGTAAAAGATGGGAAAGTGAAGATCAAAGATGTGATTCCCAACTATGGCAGTAAGAAATATTTAGAGCTTAAGGATAAAGAGGCGGTGGTCAATGAGACTAAGATACTTGAGGACGCGAAATGGGATGGTCTGCACGGGGTTATCACGAACGATTCCGAGATGAAGGTTACGGAGCTTCTTTCCCGTTACCGGGGGTTATGGCAGATAGAGGAGTCGTTTCGGATAAACAAACATGATCTCAAGATGCGTCCCATTTATCACTGGACCCCGGATCGCATCCGGGCGCATATCCTGATTTGCTTTTTGGCATTTGCTTTGGCCAAGCAGGCGGTATATCGTTTAGGGCTTACGCAACAGTCCATGAGTTTTGAACAGTTACGCGAAGAGCTTTTGCATGTCCAATCCAGTTTAGATAAAGATATAACAACTGGAAAACACTATATTATTCCATCGCGAGTGACGTTGAATCAGAAGAAGATTTACCAGGCTTTTGGTTTGAAGCGATCTGATGTTCCATATCCGGTAGGATAGAAAAAACGTGCGGCTATAATAAATGTAGTGCCCTGGTTTTTTATAACTTATTGAATATAGGACTTTTTTGTATGGAAAGTGTCGAAGTCAGGAGACTTTATAATCCGACCCCTCCTTGAGCAGCGGCACTAGGACCGCGGATTCCAAATAGATATTTAAACCGTTCTCAATGGTCTGCGGCCGGCGGGTGCAAAGG
>RPPU01000239.1 GCA_003819975.1 Desulfobacteraceae bacterium | reverse complement strand
GCCAGCAAAATGGTTGCTCCAAGATGCCGCGCCAGTTCGTTCATCGCTTCCGTGCAGGGATCGAGCCATTCCGGCGGTAAAAGCTGGGCTTCATCGAAAATGATCACGCTGTTTATAATATGATGCAGCTTGCGGCAACGGCTTGGTTTGGCCGCAAACAAGGATTCGAAAAATTGAACATTGGTCGTGACGATGACAGGCGCGTCCCAATTCTCGGAAGCCAGCCGGGAGCGCTGAGTCTCTTTTTCCGGATCGAGATTACTGTGATGTTCGATCACGTTTTCCGGCCCGAATATGCGGCCAAAAATTTGCGCGGTCTGCTCAATGATGCTCGTATAGGGAATGACATAAATAATGCGGTCTTTGCCGTATTTCAGAGCATGGTCCAAGGCAAAGGCCATGCTTGAAAGGGTCTTGCCTCCGCCGGTCGGCACGGTCAAGGAGAAAAACCCCGGCGATTGTTTCGCGGCCGATCGACAGGCCGCAAGTATTTCGAATCGGATCTTATTCACGGGAGTCGTGGCCGTAAACTGTTCCATATGGCTGTCAAAAACCCGCTTCATCACTTGCAAGCTTGGGAACCCTACCCGCTGTCCGGATTTTTCCGGCTGCATGAATGCTTCGGTATCGAGGAAATCGGCGTCGACAAGACAAGAATAAAGCATTCGCACCCAAAAATGATAATTGGCCGGCTTTACGAAAGCCGGTGGTTTATGAAGCGGCTTGATTTGGTTTGTGAATTCCCGGGTGGTTTCATAGACAGCCTTGAGATTGTGCTTCCCCTCCTCCAACCTGACCGTTAAGGCGGCATTTCCGGTGTCCGAAGTAAACCAATCCGGCAATCCGGCATGATGCCCGGCCGCAATATAAGATAAAGACAGGCCGATTATGGATCCGAATTTTTCTTCCGCAAATGCCGCTCCGGCGCCGGAATGATTCACCCGGCCTTTGCCGCTTAGGTCATACTCAAAATCGTCCATTCCGTTTTCCCGCAATAGATAAGCTTGAAATTCATCTGCGGCTTTCCCCACATCATGCAACCACCCGGCATTCCAGGCCCAATCGGCTGAATCGAATTTGGCGGCGAACTCCGAAGCTTTCTTGGCGACCAATGCCAGATGCTCTTCCAGCAATTGCCATTCTTCCGGCGGGCAGCCTTCCTTGCTGTGGGCATAATATTTTTTGCGTCCCATACACCACCCTTTTCATAGGCCCAAGAGACCAAAAATTAACGCCTTTCATACGAAAATGCCTACATTTCGACAGGTTACGCTTCTGAATTGCGTTTTTTTCCGGCACTCCTTACCTTTCCAGCACGATTGAAAATTAAGCCCGTTTCAATTCGTTCACGGTCTCTTCTCTTGACATCCAGTAATAAATTTTCTATTATATTCTTAATTATGGAATTGGATCGGGGTGTCTCCCGGTCGGCAAGGGGTCTTCGGAAACGAAGACTCTTTGTTTTTTAAGGGAAGATTTTCAGCCCCCATCCTTCAAATTCTCCTTTTTGATTGCAGTAAATCTTATCTTGAATCACCTGAAAAGGCACATAAGGTTCACCTGGGTTTATTATATTCCGAGCTAAAGGATAGGCGCACAGATCGGCAATTTGCAGGCCGATAATGTTTTCTTTTTTTGCATGGAACCCGAATCTAACGATCTTTCCTTTCAACCGTTCCGGCGATACATAATAAGTGCCCCTGTCCATTGTGGCATTAAAATGCGCAAGCAGCATATAATCTTCTTTTTTCCCCCGTTCCTCGACAAAAATTTCCACTGTTCCGCTTTTATCTGTCCGATCCAGACAAAAGACAAGTCGCTCAATGATGAACGATAAGGACAGGGCATAGGGGTCTCGCGCGCCCTTTCCATATCTCTTAATATGCTCTTCCTTTCTGACGCCTGATCCAATGATCACAAACTCTCCATCGCTGAGTATCCTGTTCAAATCATTGTAGAAATTCGCTTTTAGCTCAAGATCGAACAATATCTGAAACGCACCTTCACATTTCCTGATGTCCCGTGAATGCAGAATAACGTTTTCGGTTCTAAAAAATTTCCGTTTAAATATACGGATTTTTTCGCTCACGGTCCGTAGATGGTCTTCCCTGAGTAAACAACCGCAAAGTAAAAAAAGTGGAAAATTTTTATCGACATAATTAAGACCATGATCTCCTGTTTCATCAAGAAAAAAGGAATATTTCAACGCGCCCCCCTTTTTCAAATTTTTCAATTTCCAATGATCATTTGAACTAAAACACGTTGAGAAAAAAGCTTTGATTTTTTGTCGGCACGCAAAGCCGTCGATTTACCTTAACCATAATCTCTCGATATTTCGAGCTAAAATAACACCAACAAAAACCAAAGACCCACAGTTTGGCGGTTAATATCATAAGGCAATTTAAAAGGACCTGATATATTTAGAAGTGAGATTGAGGCATATTATCCCTTGCCCTGTTGTTCAGCAAGATAAAAAAAATGGAAAAATTCTTGAAATAAGATAAGAGGAAAGCAGGTTGTTTATTATGGCGCAAATAAACGGCTAAACGTTCGATGATCGGAAAGCCTTAAAATTCCGCCGAGGCTTGGGTGATGCTTTCCCTGTACTCACGGATGCCGACGACGATTCCGGAGGCCAGTGTTTCCAGATATTCGGAACTTTGCAGGCGTCTACGCTCGACCGGGTTGGTGATGAAGCCGACTTCCAGAAGAATGCCCGGCATCTCGGCGCCGATCAAAACGTAGAATGGGGCCTGTTTCACGCCGAGATCTTTAACCGGGTTGAAACCGGGAGTCAAAGTATTCAGCATGCCTTTTTGAATATCATAGGCCAGTTTGCTCGATTCGCGGATATTGGTGTTCAGCATCAAATCCTTGAGAATACTCTGCAAGTCGCTGATATTTTTCTCGGATGTCGCGTTCTCCTTGGCGGCCGTACTCATGGCGCTCTCATCCGTGGCAATGTTCAAAAAATAAGTTTCCAGTCCGGAAATAGAGCTCTGTTTATGGGCATTCACATGCAGGGAGATAAAAAGATCGGCTTTCTGGGCATTGGCGATACCGGTGCGCTCATCCAATTGCACAAAAACATCTTTATCCCGGGTCAGCACCACTTCACATTTCGGGATCTTTTCCTGAATTTTTTTCTTGAGAATATGGGCCAGGGTCAACACAATATCTTTTTCCTTGAGATTGTCGTCAAAAAGGCAACCCGGGTCTTTGCCGCCATGCCCCGGGTCGATCACGATTTTTTTGACATTCAGGCCCAACTGACTCACAATCGTGGAGGTTGGATCAGGTTCGTCTGCTTTTTTAGTCCCTTTCTGAACGCCCTTGTTGCTGCCGTTAACCGATTTCGTTTTTTTTCCGTTTTGAATCGGCTTTTTGCTTTTAACCGTTTGGATCGGTTCCGGTTTGGGATTACCGCTGACATCCACGACAATCCGGAAAGGGTCATATAAAGGAAAAATCTTGTAAGGACCGATATTCTGAATATCCAGCACAACCCGCACCACCCCTTTGGCGTACTGACCGGCCCGGGCCGCCTGCAACAAACCATCGCGGATCGGAATATGGCTGTCCATGTCGGCGGTCACATAGGTATCTTTCAAGTCCAGATATAACCGCCGCGGTTTTTTATGATTGGGATCGGCTTTCAGAACATTAAAATCGTATTTTACCGGCTTATCCACTTCGATCACCACGCGGGTGTAGGTCGGGGTTGAAATATGGCGCAGGCCGGTGACCCGCGTCTCGGTCGAAGTGAAAGCCGGCGCCGTCTTCTTATCGGTCTGCTTGGACCAATTCGCTTCCACTTTCTCGCTGATCAAAGTGGATAATTGCTCCATCATGGCTTGGGCTTTGGGGCTCATGTCCCCATCGGGAAAACGCACATCGATCTTGAGAAATTCCACATAGGCCTTGCTGTAATCTTTTTTCTCCCGATAATAGATTTCTCCGATCTGATACTGGGCGTCATCCGCCAGGCGGTGCTCCGGGTAATCTTGGGATATTTGCTCGAATAATTGGATGGCCGTGTCCAAGTCGCCCGCCAGATGGGATTGGCCGTAAAGGTCCCGATAGAGCTTGCCTTCCCAATAAAGGGCGGATCCGGCTTCAGGCATTTTGGGATAATGTTTTACAAGCGCCTCATATTGTTTGATGCAATGAAGCCAGCGGTCGCGAAATTTCATTTTCTCTTTGGAAAGATAAAGGCCCCGCCGGCAATTATCGGCCGCTTGCAGGGCGGTCTTGGCGTTGGCCGCCCCGGCCTCTTGCGCCGGGAGAAAATAAATCATTGACCAGACCAAAAGGCTCAAAATAAGTGCAATGCGGTTCAATTTTCCAAATCCGATCTTCATTTTTTGAGATAATCCACATACTCTTGTAATTTGTTCAACTCATTCAACGATTCCAAAGGCGTCATGGATTTTATATCCAGCCCTTTTATCCATTGCACTAAGGACTCGTCCTGGTTTCCGAAAAGGCTGAGTTGCGATCCCGGTTCCTGGACCGAATGGCGATACGAACGGGCAATACCCGGCCGGCCCATTTCATCCCGGTCCGTGTCTTCCAATGTTTCCAGGATCTCCTTAGCCCGATCGATAACCGGCTGGGGAATGCCGGCAATCCGCGCCACTTGGATGCCGTAACTGCGGCTGGCGCCGCCCGGCACCAATTTCCGCAAAAAAATAATTCGGTCATTCCATTCCTTGACCGCAATCTGATAATTCTTAGCACGTTTTTTGATGGTTAGCAATTCCGTTAATTCATGGTAATGGGTCGCAAAAAGGGTCCGAATGCCCTTGTCTTGCAGATCGTGCAACGCTTCCGCCACGGCCCAGGCAATGCTCAAACCGTCATACGTGCTGGTGCCGCGCCCTATTTCATCAAGAATGACCAGACTTTGCGGCGTGGCATATCTGAGGATATTGGCGGTTTCATTCATCTCCACCATAAAGGTGCTCTGGCCTTTGGCCAGATCGTCGGAGGCGCCGATACGCGTAAAAATACGATCGACGATCCCGATCATGGCTTTAGCGGCAGGCACGAAACTGCCGATCTGGGCCATCAAAACCGTCAAGGCCACTTGCCGCAGAATAGTCGATTTACCGGCCATATTGGGTCCCGTGATGATCAAAAATTGTTGTTCCTGATTATCCAGATGAATGTCATTGGGAACAAATTCTTCTTCCCGGACGGTCTGCTCAATCACGGGGTGCCGGCCGTCTTCAATGGAAATATGGCCTTCCATATGGACTTCCGGCCGGACATACCGATTCAACTCAGCCGCTTCCGCCAGACCGGCCAATACATCGATGTGGCTGATCCATTTGCCGGTTTCCTTGATACGCTGATTTTGTTGGGCGATCCGGTTCCGCACCTGTTCAAAAAGTTCATATTCCAGGGTGACCTTCTTCTCCTCGGCGCCCAGGACCAGTTCTTCATATTTTTTCAGTTCTTCCGTAATATACCGTTCGCCGTTCGTCAGGGTCTGCTTGCGGATATAATCGGGCGGAGCCAGATGCAGATTCGATTTTGAAATCTCGATATAATAGCCGAAAACCCGGTTATAGCCCACCTTGAGATTATGAATGCCGGTGCGCTTTTGCTCGGAAGCGGTCATATCGGCGATCCAGCCTTTACCGTCCCGGGTGACGCGGATCAGCTGATCCAATTCGGGATGATAGCCTTCTTTGATAATGCCGCCTTCTTTAATGCTGACCGGCGGTTCATCGCAAACCGTTTGCTCGATCCATTGGGCCACATCGCTCAAAAGATCGAGTTTTTGTACGATCTCGGCCAACAAGTCGCTCGGCAGGTCCAATAATCGATTCTTGATTTCCGGCAATTTTCGAATGGATTCTTTGAGCGCGATCAAATCCCGGGCATTGGCCCGGCCCAGAACAACCCGGCCGTTCAATCTTTCCAGATCATAGATGCCGGCCAACTGTTCCCGGATCTCTTCGCGCAGGACCTGGGCTTCCCGGAAAATCCGGACTGCGACTTGGCGGTTTTGAATGCTGCGGATATCGAGCAAAGGATAGGCGATCCAATACTTGAGTAACCGGCTGCCCATGGGCGTCAGGGTGTGGTCTAAAACTTGGCAAAGGGTTCCCTGGACCGATTGGCGTCGCATGGTTTTAAAAAGCTCAAGGTTCGCGATCGTATGTTCGTCCAGAAACATAAATTCGCCCAGATGATAAGCCGTGAGTTCTTTAATGTGTTCCAGGCGGCCCTTTTGGGTTTCTCTGAGATAATGCACCACGGCGCCGGCGGCAATGACACCCTGGTCCCAGTGCTCGCAACCGAAACCGGCCAGGCTGGCGACCCCGAGCTGTTCTTTTAATAATTTTTCCGCTTTGGCATGCTCGAAAACAGCCTGGTTCAATTTTTCCACCCGGTACGCGGACAAACTTTTTTGATCGAGTAATGGGTTTTGTTCGGAGACCAGCAACTCCGCCGGCCCGATGCGGCCCAGTTCATCCAACAATTCCGCAACATTTTCAACTTCGGTAAGGCGAAACGCTCCGGTCGATAGATCCACATGGGCCAAGCCGTAGGTTCGACTGTTGGCTGAAACAGCCGCCAAGTATAAATTGCTTTTGCTGTCGATCTCGCCGTCACTGACCATGGATCCGGGAGTCACGATCCGGACGACTTCGCGTTTGACAATCCCCTTGCTCAAACGCGGATCTTCGGTCTGGTCGCAGATCGCCACCTTTAAACCGTTTTCGAGCAATTTGGCGACATAGGCTTTGGCGGCATGGTGCGGGACCCCGCACATCGGCACCTTTTCGTTCTGATGGGTGCCGCGGGAAGTCAAAGTGATGCCCAGGACCCTCGCGGCCAGCTTGGCGTCTTCGAAGAACATTTCGTAAAAATCGCCCATTCTGAAAAAAAGGATCGTATCGGGATATTCGGATTTGATACCCATGTACTGACGCAGCATGGGCGTAGCAGTCATCATATCCTTTCCTCGGAAAGGGCCGGGACCGGGTCCGGCGCCTCATT
>RPPU01000238.1 GCA_003819975.1 Desulfobacteraceae bacterium | reverse complement strand
TCAAAAATAATGCAATGGCAATTAGAGGAACAGAGTATTCCCGAAGCAACGGCGATGAAGCCGGTATCAATAAAGGCGTGGCTTCCGGCACAAACATGAGTAAATTCGCGTTTTTGATGTTCGTGCCAACCGTCAAACTCAACGGAAAAAATGCCTGCTGCGGCACCCATTTGGGCACCAGCAATAATAAAAATACGGTAAGTTTATAAAATTTAAGAGTACTTTATGAATACGCATAATCAAACAACCTTCTCTACCCCTATGGACAGCGTGCTGGAATTTGCCGACGGCATCTTTCGGGAACATTTGCTTGAGATCTCCTTTCTCTATGAACAACGCCTGGCCCTTTTGGATGATCCAAAATTCCCCTGGCTGGACATAGCCGATTTTGAACACCGCCTGGAACCGCACCTATCCGCCCTGAGCGAAGGCGGCGAACAAGCGCTTGAACTTTGTAAGCAACAGGCCATAGAGAGTGATTTCGGAGAACTGTATGGGGCTTTATGTGTTTTTTGCCGTCAAAATCATTTTGATCTGGTCATGTCGACGATTAAGGCCGTGGATCTTGCGGACGAACAAAAACAACAAGCCATTATCAATGCCTTAAAACACGAATCGCTCCCCGAATGGGAAAATGAGTTCAAAAAATTATGCGCTTCTAAAAATCCTTTTGAGGTATCTCTGGCAGCCGAGGTTTTGGGTTTTCAACGCCGGGAAAGCGGACCCGAGTTACTGAAAGCTCTTGAAAAAAGCGATCTGATAGCTGCTTCCAAACTGATCTGGGCTCTGGGCCGGATCGAATACCAAGCAGCCAAACCGCTTTTATTGACATTCCTGTTTCAAAAAGATGAAACCCTTGCTTCACAAGCGGCTTTAGCATTGCTGAGGATGGGCGATTCTCAAGTTATTGATGAATGTCTCCGTCAAGCCCTAACCCATACCTGGCCCCTGGTTCTTTTGGCCGTTTCCGCCGGACCTGAAGCCCTGGATGTCTTGTTACAGCACGCGACGATCGAAGAACATTGCCCGGACAGCCTTTTGGCCCTCGGTCTTTTCGGAGCTACGGAGGCGATCCCGATATTACTTTCGCAATTCTCCACCGATATGGCTGAACAGGCCGCTCTCTCCCTGAACCTAATTACCGGCGCAGATCTTTATGAAGATATTTTCGTACCGGAACCTATCGATGAAGACGCTCTCTTTGATCATGAAAAAGAAAAGCTAAGCCGCGGCGAACCCCTTTATGCACCCGGCGAACAACCTGGTGAAACCGTTACGCGCCTTTCGCAAAACCCTGAACTCTGGCAAAATTGGTGGGAGCAAAACCAGAATCACTTTGCTTACGGGATTCGTTACCGCCATGGCCGGCTTTTTTCGCTCTCTTGTCTCCTGCAAACCCTGGAGTCCGAAAAAAGTCCGCGATTTCTCCGGCAATGGGCGTATGAAGAATGGGTGATTCGCTATGGAGCGAATTTTCCTTTTGAAATCGATATGTTTACGAATAATCAAAAACAAACTATGGCGGCATATGCACAATGGCTTGAAAATAATCAAACCAAATTTCAAGCCGGGAAATGATTTGGAGATTCAGCGTTATGATAGATTATAAGATAAATCGAACGGCATTTATCTTTGGCGGCGCTCCCCGGGACCTTAAAGCAGCCAAACAGATACGAATTTTTTCATCTTATTATAAAAAAACAGTTGTCGTTGACCCAGCCTCCGAAACGTATCGGAACACTTTTTTTGGCCGATTTTCGCCTCTTCCCGAAAACGTCGAATTCATGAATACTTTCGCTTCAAGAGTAGGCAAATGCAATCATTCCGATTTGTATTATATCTGCCCGGACCTTGATTGGCAAAGCATTGGCGACGATATTATACTTAACACCGGCGTTTTTTGCAAAGTGAATATCGTTACCCACGATATGCCGGTTTTAAATAAAATCACCCAAAAACTTTCGGAAAGTAAGTTTCAATATATTTTAGAGGAATATGTACCGGGTCAGATAATGACGGTAAAAAACATAGAAGTTTTTAAGATCGAAATCGAATCTTCTTATTTGTATTTCGCGCAATTTTCATCGAATAAAATATTCCATATTTACTTTAATTCTTGAACATAAACGGGTATACGCTTGTTTTTCAAAAAACATGAAGGTTGTAAATGAGTATCGATTATAACACCGAACAATATCAAGAAAGTTCCGAGAAAATGAACAATCGTACTTATAAAGAAGGGAGCAGGTTTGCATGAGAACAAAATTGCTAAGAATCATTACGGAATGGTCTCAAAAACATTCCTTACACCCAAAAAAATGCTATTTACTAGGAGGATTGCCTCATAAACAGCCGGGTTGGAATGTAATTCTGGATTTATCGTCATTTTATAAAAAAATAAGACTAGTTGATTACAATCTGGGCTTGCCTAATCAAAACAGAAATGAAGCAGAACAACTTTTGCAGTGTTTTGCAGGAACAAACGAGCCCCTCCCCTCAAATGTTCGGCCTCTTTTAGGGCATGAACTCAAGGAATTCGATGCTTTCATGAATGCGGATATATATATTATCGCCCCGAATTGGCTGACTCTTTTTGATGATATAAAATATCAATTCAAATCCGACTGCAATATATTTATTGTCAGCGAACTAATAAAAGGCTCAAACGAAAGGTATTCCGGATTATACGATTCATTAAAAACGAATTCGGGATATGATAACGTGACCCTTTATTCGATTAACCCAACGGATGCAGCGGAACTTTCCTTTTATTTTAGTTCGATTTTTAATGAAGTCAATTTAATATGTGCTTACAAAAAATAAAATCGAATTTAATAAAATTCGTTATCTATGCTAATAACGCGGATTTAATCTCGACATGAGAGAATAAAAATTCCCGTTGTATCCGGTGTGAATTTAGCCGGCTACATAATGAAAGATTTTAAAGAAGCGCAGAGGTGAGTATCGATTATACGTCCAATAAAACCAAAAAGGTTCCGAGGAAATTAACAATCGAACGTATCGAAAAATGGCCATTAAGAGCGGTTTGACTGTTGCAGCTCTTCAACTTATCACGACAGTCAAGCATGTCCCGAAATCATAGAATGGAGTAAAAATGGGAAATTCTATTGAACAAGTAAGCAAAAAGACAACGATGCCCGCCAATCAGGGAAATGCCGATACTGTTTCTCAAGTAAATCGCAAGTACATGTTTAAATTCATGGATCCGACTCAGAATCAATTCCCCAACGATCCCGGCACGGCGATGAAATTCGGTTGGCAAATGGTTAGAGTCCTTGGCACCCAGAATATACTTAGAGAACCATGGAAAGTCGGTCCGCATGGGGCCCCAATAGGAAGAAATGCGCTTTGGTATCTCGGCCAATATAATCCTTTTGCCGAATGGGCCAGTCCATTTGTGTCCAATACCGTACAACTAGGTGCGGAAGCTTTATCGATCCAAGCGGCACTGGGCGTAACCAAGACCGGCATAAAAGCAGCCAATACGATCTCTGATCGCCGTGTCAGCCTATTAAAGAGAAATACTTTGGCCGGAATGTCATTTATTAATCTCGGCGTCAATATTTACAGCACAGGGGTAAATTTCAATCAAACTAAAGAACAGTGGAAAGAGAATGATTGGAAACAGAATACAAGAAATGTAATCGGAGTATATGACGGCCTTGCCTGGGGTTATAATGATTGCGTCACTCTTCTGAGTCGTTTTAAACGTTATCCCAACCTGATCAGGACCATCGGTTGGGCGGGCAGATCTTCCGGTTATTTAAGGATGGTCGGTTCGGGTTTGAAGTGGGGTCCGGGATGGGCGTTAACGGCTTACGATACCTATGTTGCCACAAAAGAAGCGGCAGAAGCATCCTGTGAAATAGGAGGTGGAATTATTCAGGAGTCGATAGGAGCCAGATATGGACTACCCACTCCATTGTTGGATTTATTGCGTTCGATTGGTTGGTGAACCGCATTATTTTTATATTTAAAACTTTCATCAAGGGTTGGCTAAAGGGTGCAGACATTCAGACAACCCCCTTATAACAACACTAAAACCAAAAGGAGAATAATGCAGATGAAGAATAACCGATTTTCAAACAAGGAAAAGGGCATCAGCCGCAGGGATTTTTTAAAGTATTCCGGAGCCACGGTGGGAGCGAGCATGCTGCTGGGACCGGCCGCGCGCGTGTTCGGCCAAGCCGATAAGAAACGGATTTCGATCGCCACCGGCGGCATGGGCGGAGTCTATTTTGTGCTGGGCGGCGGCATTGCCAATGTGCTCACCAAATACGCCGGAGTGGAAGCCGCGGCCGAAGTCACAGCCGCCTCGGTCGACAACTGCAAACTGGTCGGCGCCCAAAAGTCGGACCTCGCCTTTTCCATGGGCGACGTGGGCTATGACGCTTTTAAAGGCCAGGGCAATTTCAAAAGCCCCTTGCCCCTGCGCATGGTTTGCGCCCTGTACGGCAACCTCATGCATCTCGTGACCGTGGACGGCAAAGGCATTACCAAGGTGGCCGATCTCAAAGGCAAACGCGTTTCGACCGGCGCGCCCGGCAGCGGAACCGAAGTCAAAGCCTTCCGGGTTTTGGAAACCGCCGGCATCAATCATAACGAAGACATTAAAAAAGATCGCCTCGGCGCGGCCGAATCGGCCGGAGCCCTGAAAGACGGCAAAATCGACGCCTTTTTCTGGGACGGCGGCGTGCCCACGGCCGCGGTTTTGGACCTGGCCTCTTCTCCGGGCATTAAAGCCGTTCTTGTCTCCCACGGCGATCTGGTGCCCGGAATGGTTCAAAAATACGGCCCGGTTTATTATCCGGCCGTCATTCCCAAAAAGGTCTATACCGGCATTGAATACGATACTTCGGTGGCCGCGGTTTCCAATGTGCTCTTGTGCCATGCCGATATGGACGAGACCCAGGCTTATAATATCGTAAAAGCCGTACTGGAGCATTTGAACGAACTGGCCGCCATTCATAAAGAGGCCCTGAACATCAATCTGCAGGCTGCCGCGGCCAACAAGGCCATTCCGTATCACAAAGGCGCAGCCAAGTATTTTAAGGAAAAGGGGCTGAGCGTGCCGTTATAGAAATTTTAACCGCAGATGGCCGCAGGATGGCCGCGGATGTTTTTTTCATTCGTCCCGCGACCTGCGGGACGAATAAGCATCACGCCCAAGGGGCGATGCACATATCAGTTAGGTGATCTATAAATTGGTAAAAACCATACAGCGCCGCCCGTTTCTTTCTCTCTTTATTCTATCCGTTATCCTGGCGGCCGGCGTCGGATTCGGCATTAGAGTTCCCGTATTGGAAATCGGAGAGCACGGTCCCCGGGTCAGGGTTAAACCGGGCGATTTGCTCTCCCTCCAATACATCCAATCCATGTATGGAGTCCTGGTCGAGGAAAAACTGCGGGTGGAAACGGAAGGCCTGGTCCTCTATGAAGTGGCTTCCAGCGCTGCGGCCCTGGAGTATCTCGGCCTGGAAAAAAGAGGCCCCCACAATGTGCACCGGGTCCTTACGGGATTCTTCATCCCCAAAGCCAGCGTCGGCCGGCATCTCCTGGTTTTGGGAAAAAACAGAATCCGGCTGGCCGATCTTAACGAAACCGGGCGGGCCGTGCATATCCGCACCGCCCGGCTGTTTCTTTGGCAATATCTCATTTTTAAACTGGAGAGCAAAATCATATGAATAACGATCAAAACAACTCGTCTGAAAATGCAGCTTTGGAAATAACCGAAGAACAGAAAAAAAAGATTAAAGAACTGATCGAACAGGAAGAGGGCGTCACCCGCAAAGTCACCGGTTTTTGGGCGATCGTGATCACGCTCCTGGCCGTGGCCATGTCGGCCTTTGCCCTCTATACCGCGATTCGGCCCGTCACCACCCAGATCGTGCGCAGCGTGCACGTGGCCTTTCTGTTGTCGCTCTCTTTTCTCTATTACCCAATGGCTAAAAAATACAAAGGCAAAATCGGCGTTTTCGACATCCTCTTGGCCCTGCTGAGCCTGGCCTGCATCCTTTATATGCTGATCGACTTTGAAGAGTTCATTTACCGGGCCGTGACCCCGGAAACGCGCGACCTCGTGTTGGGCGGGCTTTTTATTTTATTGATCCTGGAGGCCACGAGACGTTCCTCGGGCTGGATCATGCCCATCACCTGCATCATCTTTCTGGTTTATGCCTATGTCGGCGCTTGGCTGCCCGCGCCCTGGACCCATCGTGGTTATGATCTTGAAAGGATTATCGGCCATATGTACATGACACTCGAAGGAATCTTCGGCGTGCCCATTGACGTCTGTTCCACCATTATCATCATGTTCTGCATTTTCGGCGCCTTTTTATCGGTCTCGGGCGCGGGTAAGTTTTACGTGGATATTGCCTTTGCCGCCATGGGCCGCAAGCCCACGGCCGCCGGAAGGTCCGTGGTCGCCACTTCTTATTTCATGGCCATGGTCTCGGGATCGGGCGTGGCCAATACCGTGGCTATCGGGTCCGTGGCTTATCCCATGTTGGCCAAAGCCGGTTATGACAAAAACAATGCCGGTGGATTTCTGGCCGCCGGCGGCATGGGCGCCATTACTACTCCGCCGGTCATGGGCGCCGCCGCCTTTTTGATCGCCGAGTTTCTGCGCATCAGTTATGTGGACGTAATCCTGCTGGCCCTGATTCCGGCCGCCCTCTATTATTGGGGTTTGCTTTTAATGGTGGAATTCGACGCCAAAAAGTTTCACTTGCAGGAAGTGGCCGTAGCCAAGCAATACACGGCCCTGCAACTCATAAGAATGTACTGGTATCATTTTCTGCCGCTTTTGGCCATTGTCTTTTTCCTCGTGCGGGGATTCACCCCCCAGATCGCGGTTTCGGCCGCCATTTTAACCTGTTTTTTGACCTCCTTTATCCGCAAGGAGAGCCGCTTTACCTTTCCCAAGCTTACGGAAGCTTTCAAACAAGGCTCCCTGACCGTTCTGAACGTGGCGGCCATCTGCGCTTCGGCCGGAATCATTGTGGGCATCGTGAGCCTGACCGGC
>RPPU01000237.1 GCA_003819975.1 Desulfobacteraceae bacterium | reverse complement strand
GATGCCGCCAGGTGTCGCTTCGGGAATGCTTTTGATAGTCAACCCAGGTTGCGGTGTAATCGAGTTCCGCTTGATTTTTCAAAGAATCCGCCTTTATTTTTATTCCCGGTGAAACAGTGGTGATATAATCGGACCGGGTATTTTCGGCGGTTAAAAATATATTATCGTCATATTCCTGAGCCAGAATGAGTTTGGGGGTTATCTCAAGGCGATACTGGCCCAGGGCCGGGCTAGAAGAGAGCCATGCGCTTACCGTAAGGGCCAAAAAAAGGATCGGGCAAATGTTTAAGTATGACGGCACGTTTCTTTTGCTTTTTTACGGCACAATGACGACATCATCGGCCTCCAGATAAATATTCACTTCAGGGTATTTGCCGGAGACGCCTCTGCGGTAGTTATAAAAAATATTTTCCTGTTTGCCGGCTACGGTGCGGATAATGGCGATATGCTCCACATCGGCCCAGGATTTAAAACCGTGCGCCAGGGCAATGGCCTGCAAGACCGTCATCTGATCGTATAATTTATACTGACCGGGGGTTTCGACTTGCCCGTCCACATAAATGACTCTATCCTCGCCCGGTTCAAACATTTTGTTCTGTAAAAAATTAACATAGACCGTATCGCCGGTATAGATTTTCGGAATTTCCGCGGGGTCTTCGTTTTTCAGAAATTGATTTAAATTAAACTGGACGGTGACTTTGTTGTTCCGGACGATATCTATGCGGCTTATATCCGCCTCGTATCTTTGTCCGCCGGCCAGAACCATCAGGTCCAGCAGGTCCATATCTTCAAACGGTTCATAGATTCCGGGGTTGGTAACCGCTCCCAGAATTTTAACCTTTTTCTTGGTGTCTTTTTCAAGCCTTGACTGAGGCGGCGTCCAAGGCATCAGGGTTCTTTTGACATTGCCGAACGAGGAAGAGATCGGCACGAAAATGGTGTCGTTTTCATGGATGGGCGTCAGCAGCCGGTTATCGCCGGTGATGATGTATTGGTACAGATTGACTTTATACTTATCAAGACGGTTATTGACTTCCCTTTGGATAATAACATCGCTCAGGATGGCGCCGTCAATCGCCCCGCCCGCCGTTTTGATGGCGATCTGGATATTCCCGTTTTCCGGTATATTGTAGCGGCCCGGTTTTTCAACATGCCCGAATATATTGATGTATTGTTTTTTTTCGATAATACTGACTTCAACCGCTTCGGAAGTAGTCAGATAGAGGGGCAATCGCTCGGTGATGCGTTCTTTGATCGTGTCCGGGGTTAAATTTTTGACATAAAGGTGCCCGTAAATCGGCAGGGCGATGGATCCGCGTTCATCGACCTCGATCTGGTTTTGCGTGAGGGCTTCCTGCAGCCTGAAGGATTCGACATTGATCGATCGGACCGGCGGTTGTTTTTCCGGTATGCGGATAAACAATAAATCGCCCGCATCCACGATCTCGCGGTAATCCTTGGGCCAGGGTATGATGATGGTGTCATTGGGATATAGGGTTATTTTATCCTTGAGCTGCAATTCCTGTTGCTTTTCCGGCATCAGTCGTTTGAGTTTTATCCCCGCAGTATCGGCGCCCGGAAGCAGGCCGCCGGCCATCAAAATCAAATCTTCAAGCTCCATGAAGGGAGAAACCCGGTACCAACCGGGGTAGCGGATGCCGCCGGTAACATGGACATAGCGTTTTTGTTCCACAAGCCGAACAGTAACTTTTTCCTCTTTGCCGATATAATTCCGGTAAAGTTCGGTCAATTTCAAAGCCAGCGCGGATAAATCGAGGTCACGGGCATTGACTTTGCCGACGATCATGAGGTGCAGGTTTCCATCCGGGTCAATATCGTAATTTTGGCTCATTTCAATCTGACCGGGAATTTCAATATAAAGCGTGTCACCCGGATAAACCGAATTCGATTGATTCGATGATACAAGAGAAACGCCGGCTGTTGCAGGAGAGGAATTGGTTTTGACGCCCGGTTGAGGCAGGACCGTATCGGCGCCAACCGGTAAAGAGACGGTTATCCAACCCAACAGCAGGTATTTCAAAAACCGTTTTTTCATGTATGAATCCTCTTTAATGGATGTCTAAATCTTATTGCGGCTTTACGCCTGCGGAAACCCTGTTCTTTGATGCAGAGCAGCTTCATTGCAAAACAGGAAAGGTTATTCAGTTGATTCATTTCAATAAAAAATAATCTTCTAATTATGTGAAAATGGAAGGGAATAACACCCTGCTATTCTTAATAAATAACGTTTTATCTTAATTCAAAGCCGTATTTTGTCAAGTTCTTTAGTAAAGACGGCACGGTAAATTTGTTCTCCACGTAAGTACCTGATTTTACGTTAGGGGCTGAAAATTGAAACCTCGATATTTTTAGCGTTTTGTGGCAGAACAAATTTACCGTGGTAATCGCGGGATAGTTACATAGCTCCATTTCCAGGACTTTATCTTTGGGCGGCTATTTTTATTACTAATGAGAGGGTTTATTGAGGTCTCTTTTTTTGATATCGAATCCTATGTTTTTTATTGTATTTTCATTGGGAAAATGTCATAATTTCAAAGTGTTATGCTATTAATCGGGATGTAACTGAAGGGGCGGAGCTGTCTACAAAACCTCAAACATGGATCATTCAAGCTAAACAATGGCGCCGGTCATTCTTTTAACTTTCGATATTGAAGACTGGTTTCAAGTTGAAAATTTCAAGGCCTACATTCCTTTTTCTTCCTGGCCCGCCCATGAACTGCGTGTTGAAAAAAACACGCATCGAATCCTCGACCTCCTGGACTCCTTCAGCCTAACCAATCCTGACCAGCTGTTAGCCAACAGCTTTACCCCTAACCCAACTAACTCCACTAACCCAAGTAACCCAACAAACCCAACTGACCCAACAACCCCACGGGCCACTTTTTTTGTCCTCGGTTGGATCGCGGAACGCTTGCCCGGGTTGGTTCGGGAAATTCAGGCCCGCGGACATGAGGTTGCTTCGCACGGT
Source organism: Desulfobacteraceae bacterium (assembly GCA_003819975.1). The sequence continues at coordinate 4,066 of RPPU01000237.1, read as the reverse complement.
TATCTTCACGACCCTTTTTGGGGAGATCCCCATTCTGCTTTTAAAGACGACATCATCAAGAGCAAAAAACTCCTGGAAGATATTATGGGTATCGGGGTTTACGGTTACCGGGCCCCGACTTTTTCCATCGACCATCGGAAACTGGCCGTGATCGAAAGCTGCGGCTATCTTTATGATTCCAGCTTCAATTCGTTTGCCGGGCATGCCCGCTACGGCCGCTTAGACCTCTCGCAGAGCATAAAACGGAAAATAGCCGTAAAAATATCCGATGCTTTTTATGAGATGCCCATCAGTAATATTAAACTCGGAAAATATATTCTTCCCTGGGGCGGGGGCGGCTATTTCCGGATGATGCCGTCAGCTCTGTTTCGTCTGGGAGTGGCGGCTCTTCTCAAAAAAGAAGGAGCCTATCTTTTTTATCTGCATCCCTGGGAAATAGATCCCGCCCAGCCTCGGCTCGGGCAAGCCGCATTTTCTTATAAAATCAGGCATTATATGGGTTTGGAAAGCACTTATTCCAAGTTGACGAAGTTGTTCGGTGGACGGCGCGATTGCCGTTTTATCGCCTGCCGCCACTATCTTGAAGAAATCGTTTCGAACGGCTTTGCGGCCGTAGCGGGTTCATCCGCATGACACTCTATATCAAGCTCATGGAAGCCGGCGACCGGTCGGCATGGGACGAATACGTGCAGACCCATCCTGAAGCGGTTGTATATCATTTATCCGGCTGGCAAACCGTCATCACCAAGGTCTACGGACATCCAACCTACTATTTATTGGCTCTCCGGGAAACCGCGGGCGCGCCGGCCCATTCTATAGCCGGCGTGCTCCCTTTGGTTCATATCAAACATTTCCTCTTCGGCAATCAACTTGTTTCCATGCCGTTTTTCGACGCGGGCGGAATCCTGGCCGATCATGCGGAAGTAGAGCAGGCGCTTCTCGATAAAGCCGTACGCCTGGGGGAATTCCTTAAAGCGGATCGCATCGAGCTTCGTCAAACCCAGCCGTTGTCGTCCGCGACCGGCTGCGCGCCTCTGACCTTACGGACTCATCGGCATAAAGTGCGCATGGAATTGAAGCTGCCGGCTCCGCATGAAGATTTAATGGAATCCTTCAAATCCAAGCTGCGAAATCAAATCAAGAAACCCATGAAAGAAGGTTTGTACGCCGAAGTCGGCGGATTCGAATTGTTGGATGATTTTTATCATATTTTTTTGGTCCACATGCGGGACCTGGGCTCGCCGGTCCATTCCCGAGGCCTGATCCGCCACACGCTCGAAGAATTCCCGGACCGGGCCAAAATCATGGTGGTTTATAAAAAAAAGCGGCCCATAGCGGCCGGCCTGATTTTGGGGTTTAAAAACATATTGGAAAACCCCTGGTCTTCGGCCCTGAGAAAATACAAGATGTCGAGTCCTAATATGCTTCTTTATTGGATTATGCTGCACTATGCCCATGGCCAAGGCTTTTCCTTTTTTAACTTCGGAAGATCTTCGCCGGGCGAAGGTACTTACAAATTCAAAGAGCAATGGGGCGCCCAACCGGCGCCGCTTTATTGGATCGATATCTCCTTTAATGACAAAGGGATCGAAGAATCCTTAACCCAAAAGGACCAATTTCAAAAAGCCATTGCCTGTTGGAAAAAACTGCCGGTGCCCGTTACCAAAATTTTGGGGCCTATGATAAGGAAACACATAGGTTTGTAGGAGGGTTCATTGGGTTACTTGAGTTGCTTGGGTTCGTTGGGTTACTGAGGTTAAGAAGGTCACTTGAGTTCATTGGGTTTGTTGAGTTACTGAGGTTAAGAGGGTTACTTGAGTTCATTGGGTTCGTTGAGTTACTTGGGCTCGTTGGGTAAAAAGTTATTTGAGTTAGTTGAGTTGAAGAAAGTCATTTATCTATGAAAATAACGCGGTTTGAAGAGATCGAAGCCTGGCAGGAAGCCCGCAAGCTGGTTAACAAGATTTATGATGCAATTAATAAGAATCGAAAATTTAAAATGGATTTTCGTCTGATGAATCAGATGCAGGGAGCAGCCGTATCATCCATGGCCAATATTTCAGAAGGATTTGCCAGAAAAAGCAATAAAGAATTCAGCCAGTTTTTGTTTATCGCCAAGAGTTCCGCCGCGGAAGTGCAAAGTCACCTCTATGTAGCTCTTGATCAAGGTTACATTAATCAAGAGGAATTTGAAGAAATCTATATGCAAGCCGAGAAAGTATCCAAAATGATCTCAGGCTTCATAAAATACTTGAGTTCCCAAATCAACAAACCCCACTAAACCTCTCTTAACCCAATAAACCCAAGTAACCCAACAAACCCAAGTAACCCAACAAACCCAACAAACCCAACAAACCCAATAAACCCAATAAACCCAACAAACCCAAGTAACCCAAGTAACCCAAGTAACCCGCTTATGTTTCCGAGACGAACCCTACCTCCTGCCGCTGCTCCAATTTATCCGCGCGACATTCTTTCCGGACTCAGGGGATTATGTCGAGGATCCGGAGAATCGAAACGTTTTGAATCCGAGCTCCGGGATTATTATAACGTAAAGCATTGTTTTTTGCTCTCCTCCGGAAAAACTTCACTTGCGGTTATCCTTAAAGCTTTAAAGGAATTATACCCGCATAGAGATGAAGTGCTTATCCCGGCTTATACCTGTTATTCGGTTCCTTCCGCCATTGTCCGGGCCGGTCTTAAAATCAGATTATGCGATATGGACCCCCAAACCCTCGATTTTGACTTCAACCAATTGTCTAAAATTTTTACCCCTCCCAACTCAACAAACCCTCTTAACCCAACAAACCCAACAAACCCAAGTAACCTCTTAGCCGTTATCCCGGTTCATCTTTACGGCATTCCTTGCGATCTCGAGCGTTTAAAAAATCTGATTAACGATCCGGAAATCACCCTTATTGAGGATGCCGCGCAGGCCATGGGTGGGGAGCGGGCAGGTCAAAAGGTCGGAACCGTCGGAGATGTCGGTTTTTTCAGTCTGGGTAGAGGGAAAGCTTTGTCGACCGTGGAAGGGGGTATCATTCTTACGAATCGGGAAGAGATTGCGGAAAAAATAAATACTTTGATTGAGTGCGTTTCCCAGTATCATTTTATCGATTTGGTGGGCCTTTTAATCAAGGCCATCATGCTATTTATTTTTTTACGCCCAGCGCTGTTTTGGTTTCCTAAGTCATTATTTTTCTTGAAACTTGGGCAAACCATCTATAACCCTAATTTTGAGATTAAGAAGATGTCCTCTTTTCAAGCAGGCATGGCAAGGGGTTGGAGAAAAAAACTTAAGCATTTTCAGACCATTCGTTCAAAAAACACAAAGCATTGGATATCCATTCTAAAAAGTATAAAAGGAATCCAACCACTCCCAATAACCCAAATAACTCCCAACGCAATTAACTCTCTTAACCCCACAAAACCAAGTAACCCAAGTAACCCAAGTAACCCAAGTAACCCACTCCCCCCCTTGATTCGTTTTCCGTTGCTGGTCATAGAACCGGGATTGCGCGATAAAATCATTGCGACAAGCGATCGTTTTGGTTTTGGGGTTATGCCGGGTTATCCGGATACCATCAACCATATACCGGAAATAAAAAATCTATTTACGCGTCAGGAATTCCCCGGGGCAAAGACCCTGGTCGAAAGGCTGATCACCTTACCGGTTCTTCCGTTTGTCGCTGAAAATGATTTTATAAAAATCAAGGCCGATGTTTTTTGAAATTGACAATCGCAAGCAATAAAAATTTTAAAATATGTTTTTCGACAATGACAGCCTTAACCTAAATCATGATGCAAAAATCTGAAATTCAAAAATCCACAACCTCAAGAAGGCTGTTTTTGCAACCCATCAAAGATCTTAATCGGTTGGATGAAATTGAAAAGACGTTTTTTTCTTCGATACAGCTTCCCAATAAAGTTTATAAGGAGACTTGTACACATAGGCTTGACGATGTCAATGATGTCGTCATCCAATACTTGAAAAATACGAATGGCACTTGTTCCCGAATTCTGGATGTCGGTATTTCCTCGGGAATATCCACATTGGAATTATATG
>RPPU01000236.1 GCA_003819975.1 Desulfobacteraceae bacterium | reverse complement strand
TCGGTTAAAATCGCCCGGCAGGTTTCCTGAAGCGCGGCCAGCAATTCGGCATGCACAAACACCTCTTTGTCAAAAGCGATAATGCGTTTACGGGCCAGTAAGGTTTGGAGCGTTTTGTCCAATTCTTGGCGTCCGGCATCGGTCAGGAAGAGCAATAATTGTTTTTCCAAGCCCTGGTACCGGCTTAAACGCAGGTGTTGTTCGACCCTTTGTTCGAGTTGCGGATCGCTTAACAGGCGCAATTCCTGCAACGCCGCCGCGGAAAACCGTTTTTTCCTCTGCGGCAGGGCATTAATGATCTCCCCGCCGCCGATGGTGCGCACCGGCGAATAACTGCGCAGCACATAACGGTCGTGAACGATCGCGACCGTGGGTCGTTCCAGGCGGATTTGCACAAACCCGCGCTGGCCCGGGAGTAATTCTTCGCAATCCAAAAGCACGACATTGGCCATGATTTCGGATGTACCCGTATGAAAGCGGGTCTTGGTGCGATTTTTGATTTTATGCGGCGCGCTGGGCAACAGCTCCAAGACCGCATCCAAAATGCGGGTCGGATGCAAGGACCCCTTAGCGGCCGCGATATCCCCCCGTTCCACTTGAGCCTTTTCAAGTCCTTGCAAATTTATGGCTGTGCGTAACCCGGCGCGAACTTCGTTGACCTCGCGGTTATGGACCTGTATGCCCCGGATGCGCGATTCGATTTTATGGGGATAAATGGTGATCTCATCGCCCATGCGAATTTCACCCGACACGCAGGTGCCCGTGATCACGGTGCCGAAACCTTTCATGCTGAAAACCCGATCAATGGGCAGGCGGAAAAAATGGCCGATCTCCCGGCTCGGTAAATCTTTGATAAGCGCGGCAATCGTTTGAACCACGGTCGGCAAGCCTTGGCCGGTCAGGGCCGAGAATTCCACAACTGGGCTTTTTTCGAGGAAAGTGCCGGCCAGAAATTTGGCCACATCTTCCTTGACCAGGGCCAGCCAATCCGGATCCACTAGGTCCGCCTTGGTCAGTACGACCAAGCCTTGTTTGATTTTCAGAAGTTGGCAGATCTCGAGATGTTCACGGGTCTGCGGCATGACCCCTTCGTCAGCCGCGATGATCAAAGCCACCAGGTCGATTCCGGTGGCGCCGGCCAGCATATGCTTCACGAATTTTTCATGGCCCGGGACATCCACAATGCCCAACATTTGACCGCCCGGTAATTGCAGATAGGCAAAGCCCAGCTCAATAGTGATGCCGCGTTCCTTCTCTTCTTTTAAACGGTCCGTATCAATTCCGGTCAAGGCTTTGACAAAAGCGGTTTTACCGTGATCGATATGACCGGCCGTTCCCAAAATGACCGGTTTAATCATTGAAATACCTATGTATAAACTGATATCAAAACATAAAGGGTATGCCCCTACCTGTCAAGCGGTATGCCTCCGCCAAAGGCCTAAATAGAGATTTTCTCATGATTATGGTGGGTTATCAGGCCAGCTTAAATGAGTTAAAACTTATTATAGCGATTTTCAGCACTTTCAATTGAAAGGGCCGGTTTCAAACCCTATTGGAGGTGAACCTTGATGCATATCCTGGTGATTTACAGTTGAACCATTCAAACCCCTTGACAGGTTTTTCACCATGCTTATTTTTTTTTAAGCGCTAACGACCTATAACTGCTTTTTGGATATCCAAGTTTATTTTATATTCTTGCTCTATGTTTTTTATAAAGGATGGGCAGGTTGCGCTGAAGTTACCTAGAACGCACTGATTCAAACTCTTCATTTCTAAACTAAATTAGATCTGCTCGTCTGCTTCAAGCTTTAAAAAAACGCAAGAAGTTGTCAGGACGATTTTGTCAAAAACGATTAAACGCTTGTAAAGGAGGAAAAAATTATGATTTTCAGAAAATTAAGCGGAGGACCGGCTTGGGATTATAATGAGTTTGATCGATTACGCCGGCAAATGGAATGGTTATCGAACGGTTTCACGGAAGGTCGCGAGGCCATGACCGGATCGGGCGTTTTCCCGCTCGTGAATGTTACCGAAGATATGGATCATTATCATATCCGCGCCGAATTGCCCGGCATCAAAGCGGGTGATATTGAGATTTCCGTGACCGGCAACACCCTTTCACTTTCCGGTGAACGAAAAATCCCTGAAGAAAAAGACAATGTCAAATATCATCGCCGTGAAAGAGAATCGGGTAAATTCAGCCGGATCATCACCTTACCGGCTCCAATAAATACGACAAAAGTGGCGGCCCGCAGCGGCGAAGGCATTCTGACCGTGACTTTACCCAAGGCCGATGAAGCCAAACCGCGGCAAATCACGATTCAGGCTGCTTAATGGTAAACGCTATCACGGACGTGATAGCGAGAAGGAGGGAAAACCATGACTGAAAAAGAAAGCAAAGCCTTACAGGCCAAAGAAAAAACCGAAATGGCGCCATCGGCAGAACTCACCCGGACCGGTCCGGTCTTTACTCCGGCCGTGGATATTTTCGAGAATGAAAATGAAATCACCCTGTTGGCGGATATGCCCGGCGTAAAAACCAAACATTTGAATATCGACCTGCGCGAAGATGTGTTGACTTTAACCGGCGACGTGGAGCCGCAGGAAAATGCCGGAGAAGTCGCGGTCCTCAAGGAGTACCGCATCGGCCGGTATTTCCGCAAATTCACATTATCCAATCTGATCGACCAGGCCAAGATCGAAGCCGAATTGCGCGACGGTGTGTTGCGTCTGCGGTTGCCCAAAGTAGAAGCGGCTACTCCGCGCAAGATCGCGGTGAAAGCCGGGTAAATAACGAGGGGTCAAGGGATCGGTAGAGGCCCGTAGAGATATTGAATATCTCTACGGGTATGTCTCTACGTTCAGGGGGAGATCGTCCTCTGCTTAATCCGGATCGATTTCCGCAAACCCTTCGGCCATGGATATGGCTTCGTAAGCGGCATCGACAATGTCTTGATCTTTATGATCGATAAGGTCGCCCAAGAGCAGCCCTGCTTCGCGCGGACGAATGATGGAGACCGCGTCAATGGCGGCCAGTAACAAGGATTTTTCGGTCTTTTTTGATGTGATCAGGCTTGAGATATGCAGCCAAGCCTCTTCCAGTTCCGAGTCCCCTGCGGCGCAAACCGCTTCGTAGTGAATGTCTTTGTTTTTGCTTTTCAAGGCCTCAAGAATCTGATCCTTAAACCCGCGTACAAAACGCATACAAAAAACAGCGGTAAGCTTCCAGGAGTCATCCGGGTTCGCATAAGCGGTCCGGATTGCCTCGATATGCCAATCTTGGGGGCTGCGCACCGCAGCCTCAAGGGTCCGGCGTCGCACTTCTTTGGGAACAGAGGAATCCATGAATAGTTTCTGAAGAGTTTCCTGGATCTTATGATAAGTCTCCTCTGAAATCGGCGGCAGATCGTCGGGATCTTCAAAATCGTCAAGATAAGCATATTCAAGAGCCGGTCCCAGTGCAATGGCGGCTTGCGCGCGCAGATCTTCCGGTCCCTGATTGCTCGCGGTCTCCAGTAATGCATCGGCCAAGGCATCATTGATCACGGTGGAATTCCCGGCCAGATCGGCCGCAAGCAAGCGTTCGGATACCGGGGCCTGAACGTCGCGCAGGACCGCCAATATTTTTTCCGCTGCATTTTCCGGCCAAGTCCAGGATTCCGTATCCTGCAGTATTTTAAGGCTCATCCTTCTCCTCCTGATTCAATTAACTCGATTTGTTTGAAAAAGCGCCGGCCTTTTCCATAGCCGCAATCAGGCCGGGATCATACAGGTTGACGTTGGCTTGCCCGGATTTGCGGGCCCCGATCAGGCGGATAAAGCCGATAAAACGGCCCTGGTCCGCGGTCAAGGCTTCGGCAGCCGATGAAAAACGATTTTTACCGGCCTGCTCCACGGCCAGCTCAAAATCACGCCAAAAGCGCCAGCCCTCCGTCAAAGTATCGGCGATCAGCAATTCCACTCGTTGCGATTGCTCCCATATGCTTCGCCAGTGTTCCAATGTCAAAAAACTGCTGCAATCTTCTTCCCAAAACGCGGCGCCGTTGGATTGCGGCCGGGTCAAATGCTCCGGGATCTCTTGTTCAAACGCCCGCATCAGGCCCGGCACTACGACACCGACCCGGCCTTGCGGTTTCAGAAAACGCACCAGATAAGACAAATAAAGCAGATCGGTTCCAAAATATTGATAGGAATCCGCGCTTACCGCGGCGTCAAAAAATTCACCGGCAAAAGGCAGACTGTGCGCCTCGAGCCGGAGCGGGGAAACCAAATCGGCGACCCCTGCCTGGCGGACCCGTTCCCAATTTTCATCCTGAGAGACCCAGAGATCCGCCGCCCAGACCTGCACTTGGAATTCACGCGCCAAAAAAATACTCGTCATGGCTGTTCCGCAGCCCAAATCCAAAACCCGCATCCCCGGCTTCAGATCCAAGTCCCGGCAAAGCCATTCCATAAGCCAAAGGGCATTAGGACCCATCTGATTGTCCAGGACCCAGTCCGGGTGATAATTGTTGGACCGGGGAAACTCGGAAACATAGAGACCGTGCTTTTTTTGGCTCATGCTTTCTCTCCATAAAACTTATCAATGAATAAAAATCCGGTTACCGCCTCTTGATCTGAAAGTCCCTTTTGACTTCCTTTCTTGATAATTTTGATTATAACCGGGTCAAAATGCTTAAGAAATTTTTTATAAATGTAAAAGCCGGCGGAAATTCCTATTACGAAACCGAAAGTTGAAACAATAATCGCACCCGAGGTGGTCAAAACCGTTTTTTGATATAATGTCACACCAATAAAAATACCTGTGGCCAAACCAACTAATGGAATTAAAATCAAGACCAAAAAGTTTTTTAAAATACTCTCTGAACTCTTCTCCAGAGAAACTTCATCACCGGGCCAAGGCCCTGACTGGGTTCAAAGCTTGCGTAACAACGATCGAACCGGGGCTTGCACTGTGGCAGACATTCAAACCGGGGGCGCCGATAATGCCGGGATCCTGCTCCTGCATCCTTACATCGGCTATACCGTTTTCATAATTTTTTATCACCACACCGCTGGAAATAGTCATTATTCTCTCCAAATTAGAGATGGAAAGGCGCTATAGTTTGATAAATGATATTTTGAATCATGATGAAATTCAATGTATGACATTAAAATGCAATGTAATAATTGACAACATGAACTAACTTATTTAACACATTAGATAAAAAATATTTCTTTAGCATTAGCCTCTCCCAAAAAAAATTGGATCCTAAGAGAACAATTTACGTAATCAATGGGCTTACCGCGCCCTTTTGAGTCTGCATGACATGACCCAACTAATCCCATACCACCCGGGACTCAGCCGATCATGGACCACAATTTCTCGCCAACTTACTGCCGAGAGTGTGGCTTTTAACACCGATTCAAGGCCGTATATTATTTTTTATCACCCCAAAAACACAAAATCATTCTAATTTTCTATTATTTGCGATAATTTATTTTTTCTATTGACCTCTTCAGATGATTTTGTTAGACAATTTGGCCGCAATAGTATAGATTTTTAACTATTGCGACTTTTCCCCAGTAGCTCAGTCGGCAGAGCAAGTGGCTGTTAACCACTGGGTCCGCGGTTCGAGTCCGTGCTGGGGAGCCAACCAACCACAAGCCCGTTCTTAATAGAGCGGGCTTTTTTTATGCAAATTTAGACCGGAAATTAAGGATTAAATACCGTATGCAGAAGATTGAGAAAGGCTGTTAATTCCGCGTTTCGCGGGATTCGAGTCCGTGCTGGGGAGCCAAAAACAACAAAGGCCTGTTTCATATGAGACAGGCCTTTGTTTTGGAGCCATGAGTTACTGAATACATATACGCCAAAGCGCGATTTCAGGTTGATAAATAGGGCTGTCTCTGGTTAGCGAAAAGAATGGTCTTAATTTATTTTTTTTGATCCTGCAAAAAAACATTTAGCCGCACTTTGAAAACCCGCAAAAATGGCAGGTCATGCAACCCTCTTCAAAACTGATGATCTTGCCGCATTCGGGACAGGTTTCACCCATCAGACTCTTTTCCACTTTAACCCGGACCTTATTCTTTTCCCCGCTCATATACCGCTTTTCAAGCACTTTGCTGATGGCGTCGGGAATGGAAAGGACCATGCCGTCCTTATGAAAGATCGGGTATTCGCCGCAAATGCCTTTTAATTGCTCCACAATCTTGTCTACCGGCACATTGGACCGCAGAGCCAAGGAGACCAGCCGGCCGATGGCCTCGGTTTTGGCTGTGGTCGATTTGCCTGATTTTCCGATCGTAGCGAAAATCTCAAAAGGCTTGCCGTCCATTTCCGTAACCGTGACATAAAGGTTGCCCATGCCGGTCAACACTTTGGTAGTAAAGCCTTCCAAGGTTTCGGGCCGGTTTTGAACATCCACACCGGTCTCTTTTTTGGCCTTATCTTCATAGCTCAAAACCTGATGCTCTCTGCTGCCGTCCCGGTAAATGGTAACCCCTTTGCAACGGAGCTCATAGGAGAGGTTATAGACTTTTAAAACATCCTCGATCGTGGAGTCCCGGGGCAGATTGACGGTCTTGGAAACGGCATTATCCGTATATTTCTGAAAAGCAGCCTGCATGCGCACATGCCATTCCGGGCTGACATCATGAGCCGTCACATAGACCTGCTTGACATCTTCCGGAATGCCGTCCACATGCCGAATGGTCCCGGAGCGGGCGATCGCGTCCATCAGCTCATTGCTGTAAAAGCCGCGTTCTTTGGCCTCTTTTTCAAAATAAGGGTTCACTTCATAAAGTTCGTCATTGTCCATTACCCGGCGCATAAAACTGAGCGCAAACAGCGGTTCAATGCCGCTGGAGCAACCCGCGATAATGCTGAGCGTGCCGGTCGGAGCGATCGTAGTGGTTGTGGCATTGCGATAACGACTATCCAGGCGGTCTTTAAAAATACTCTTATCGAAGTTTCTAAAAACCCCGCGCTCTTCAGCCAGGGCCTTGGAACCTTCGTGCGACTCATGCTGAATAAAATGCATTACGTCTTCGGCAATCTCCAATGCTTTTTCCGAATTATAGGGCACGCGCAATTGATATAAGAGAT
>RPPU01000235.1 GCA_003819975.1 Desulfobacteraceae bacterium | reverse complement strand
TCTTGTCGTTACCGGATGTAGTGCATCGTTTCAAATCGTTGACCACGACTCGATATTCTCACGGCGTAAAGAGCGGTCAATGGGAGTCATTTAGCCGCCAATTCTGGCAACGCAATTATTATGAACATATTGTTCGCGATGAAAGCGAATTATCGAAGGTCTCTGAATATATTGCCAATAATCCCAAGCAATGGGCCTTGGATCGCGAAAATCCGGTTTCTTCTAATATTTTAATTCATAGTAATAGTTCGAATAGAGATCAATCTTGGGAAGTTTAGTTATATAATGATAAAATTATATGCCCCCAAAAACGACGTTGAACTGGTTTTGATTCAAAGTATCCTGGATGGAGAAGGTATAAACTATTTCATTCTTAATAATCATTTTGGTTCATTGAAACCCGGGCCCGCTATTTGGCTCTACAATAATAAAATTATTATGGTTCCTGAGGCGGATTTCGAACGTGCAGGCGAACTTATCGTTGATTATCTTGCGCAAGTGGAAGTTAAACCGCAAAACAGGGAAAGCGAGCATTCTCTTTTTGATAAAATAAGAATGGGCGTTGAATTTGTAATGTTCGGTTGGTTTATGCCGGGCAAAATAAAACGGGCTAATCATTTTGATGTTTAGGTGTTGCTTCTGAAAAAATCGATAAAAGATGGGCGATAATGGTTTTTGCCGGCGTCCATCTGAGCTATATCGAAAAGAAATGACTGATATCACAATGCTCGATCACGGCACAAGCGCGTCTGCAACCAACGAAGAGAGAAATTTGACTTCGACGCCCAGTTTGTAATGGTCATTCAAATGATTAAGTTGGGAGTGGCAGTTCTCGCAGGCCGTTACCAAAACTTTGGCGCCGGTTGCCTTGATTTGGTCGGCTTTCACTCGCGACGATTTCATGCGGAAATCGAGATTCTCTTCGCCCAGAGCGACCAACCCGCCGCCACCGCCGCAGAACCAGTTATATTGCGGCTCGGGCGCCATTTCCCGGAAGTCATTCGCAAGCTGTCGCAGAATCGCGCGCGGTTCGTCGATGACGCCGCCATTCCGGGCGATTTGGCAGGGGTCATGATAGGTTACGGGTCCGTTGATCGTCTTATGGTCTAATTGAATGCGGCCTTCCCGCAGGTAGCGGGCCTGGACCTCGGTAATGGAAGAAACCTTGAAAGGTTGCTTGGCGGCCCATTGCTTCATGATGCGGAAAGCAGTGCCGCATTCGCAGATGCAGATTTCTTTGACCTGCAGTCGTTTGGCTTCGTTGACAATGCGATCCATAATCAGTTTGGTCTTGAGGGGGTCGCCCACAAAAGCCCCGAAATTAACCGCCTCAAAAAAACTCTGGGTCCAGTTTTCTTTAGCCGCGTTGAACACGGCCGCGGCGGGCACGATCGAATGGGCTCCGGCCAAAGCCACATATAAAAGATCGGCGCCCGGCACATCGATGGGGATAGCGGTGCGGCCGGCCTCCGACTTCCATTTTTTCAGCACTTCCGCTTCCAGATTTTTCATGCCGGTTTTATAACTCTCTTTGAAAAGCTCCAGAGACTCGCCTTTGGCGACCGACATATCGGCCAGCATGGTCAGGATTTCCGGTTCCGTATGCGCGCCGATCAGCAGCAATTTGGCGATCGACAGGATCATTTGCGTGTCGATACCGAACGGGCAGTACACCATGCAGCGCCGGCAGCCGGTGCAGGAATAGGCGGCTTCTTTGAGTTCATCCAGAGCGCCCGCGCTCAATTCCTTGGCTTCACCCAGGGAGGGCCACCATTTGCCGCGGGTTTTAAAATATTTTTTATAAATTCGGCGCACGAGCTCATGGCGATACGCCGCCAGATAGCGCGTTTGGCCCAGGGAGGCATACACATGGCAAGCCTCGGTGCAAACTCCGCAGCGCGTGCAGGTCTCCAGGTAGAGGCGCATATTTCGGTCCAGTTTGCTTCGGAAGAGTTTCAGTAAATCTTGTTGCATTTGCGGGTCCATATCAACCTCTTCTCAATTTATTCAGGGCAAAAGATAAAAAGCCGTGCATGAGCTGGCTGAAAGGAAAGAAGATCAAAAGCAAGTTGGCGAAGAATACGTGCAAAACCAGCAGAAATGAATGACCCGGTTCGGTTAAGTCGGGCGACAGAACCGGCCGGAAGTGAAGCAGACTTTGAAGATAATTTCGGTACTCGGTGATGGAGAGATTGCCGTACTCATACCAGCGGCGAGCCCAGTCCATTTGGCTTCCGAACAGAACGGTCAGAAAAAGCAAAATCAGGAGATAGTAGTCTTCGGGAATGGATAAGTCCCGGTTAGGCGAAACAAAACGTCTAAACAGGAAAAACAGGAGGCACAGGCTTAGAATGAAGCCGATAAAGCCGTTTCCCAAAAAAATCTCATGGGGAATGATTTGAATCCAGCGATAGTCGTCAATCAGTTCCAGGTGGCCGATGATCAATAGAAAAAAAGAGAGATGGAAGAGCATCAGAAAAAACCAAAAGACCGGGTTGTGACGCCTGACGGTGGGCAACAGAAAAGTATCGTATAGGGCCCAGAACAGGCGCGGACGTCTAACGGGGAAAATCGGCATCTGGGGCGCGCGCTGGGGTTCCAGCCCTAATTTCAGTAATCGGATAGCTGTGCCGAAAAAAAAGACGGCGAAAGCCGCATAAACCATGGGCACTAAGATAATGTAGTAAATCAATGCCAAGAAGTCCTCCTCTCAAATAGGGAAAAGAGCTGATTAACGCTCATTATGTGATTTCAGTTTCAACCACTCTTCTTTAGATGCAAAATGAATGATAGGCGCTTAACTCGGGAACGTCGACAGGGGGATTTCTAAAAATAAGCCTTTGGTAATCTTACGATCTATTTCTCAAGGGCCGCTGCCGATAAAGTGTATTTTTAGAAATCCCGGGTCGTCGATAAATAAAAATGTAAATAATCAATCGCCTTACCCTCGTACAGGCTTATTTCGGCGATCTCGCTGGAACTCCTGTTCCTGCTTGCCGGAATGGATGTTTTTTTGATCCTATGTTTTTCAGGATCAGAAAAACATTTAGGCCAGACGTTTAATCCAAAATTTGATCAAGCCGCCGCCCTGTTCGGTTTTAAGAATTTCATTGCCGCTCATCTTGGCCCAGGCCGGGAAATCGGCCAGAGAGCCGGGATCCGTGGTTTGGGCTTCGAGAACCTGGCCGACGCCGATTTCCTTGATGCCTTTGCTGACTTTCACGATCGGCATGGGACAAGCCAATCCCTTGAGGTCCATGACTTTGTCGATTTTGATATCTTCGTTCATTTGAATGCTCCTTTTAGGTTTTGGTAGGGGCGACCGGCCGGTCGCCCCTACTACGACCCGTCTTGCTGGTGCGGACCCAGAGATGCATTGTAATTCAAATTTTGTTCATATGAACAATTGAATCTTGCTGCTCTGAGCTTCTTCCAGAAACTTGGCCACGCCGCAGAAGGTGAGATTCGGATAGGCGATCATTTCTTCGCGTTTAAAGCCCATAAGATCCATGGACATTTCGCAGATGAAGATACGCACGCCCATCTCGGCGGCAACGTTCAGCATTTCCGGCAAGGAAGCCACATTCTTTTTTTTCATCAGCGATTTCATCATGACAGTGCCCATGCCGGCCATATTCATTTTGGAAAGCTTCACTTGGCCGAAGCCTTTGGGCAACATGGTGCCGAACATTTTACCCATGAGATCCTTGCCGCCGACTTTTTTCTTTTTGTCCCGAAGGGTGGGGGTTCCCCAGAAAGTGAAGAACATGACCACATCCAGACCCATGGCGGCGGCACCGGTGGCGATCACAAAAGAGGCCAGGACTTTATCCAGATCGCCGCTGAATACGATCATGGAAATTTTATTCTCGGGCGCGGCTTTGCCGAGCGCCGCCACCTTATTTTTGAGCTCATTCAATTCTTTTTCAAAATTTGCTTCCATAACTGCCTCCTTGAAAAGAATAATATGTTTATTGTTCATGTGCCGTCATGCGTTCTTTAACGGCTTCCATGGCGGACCGGAGCATTTCAAGAGACGCCAGGGTCGTTTTTCTTTCATCAACGCCCAGGTTCAATAATATTTGGCGGAAAATGTCACTTTGAAAAGCCTCTATTTTCTGAGCGATCTCACGGCCGGCCTGAGTCAGGCTAATCAGCTTGATACGGGTATCTTGCGGGTCACTCATTTGTTTGACTAAACCCTTTTGAGCCAGACTGCCGATAATTTTGGTAATCCGACTCTTGGCCACGTCCATTTTTTGGGCAATGCCGGTTACGGTCAGATATCTTTCATTGCCGAAAAACAGTAAACTTTTCAATTCAGCCTGAGGCAGATTGAAACGCTCGATTTCATAGATTTTACGTTCATCGCAACATTTGAGTAATTCGGCAATCAAATCTTTTAATCGATCGGTTTGATATTTCAGGAGATCTTCATTGTTCGCTGTGTTATAGTTCATATTGTTAACTAAATAATATGTATTAATGATGTTGTCAAGAATGTATTTTTATATTGTTATAATATTTATGCATTTTAATATATTTTGTTATAATTAAACTAAAGAAAATATTATATCTATCATTGAAAAACAGGTAATCTTGTTAACTAAAATAGTTAAAACCAGGTTTGGCTGTTGAAATAGGGCGATTATCCGGCATAATGATTGACTTTAATTGGATGATTCCATTACAAAATAACCGAGGATTCATGCCATGCCAAAAATCGAATATAAAGTCGGCGCTGAAGAATTGCTGGATGAAGTTAAGCCGTTATGGGAGAAGCTGAACGAGCAACACGCGCTGGATTCGACCCATTTTTCAACCTTGTTTCGCAAGCGCGGTTTTGCGGAAAGAAAAGAAAGCCTTTTAGAAAATAAAATAGCCGTCCGGGTCGAAATGGCCCGGGAGACAAATTCCGGGCGTCTGGTCGGCTATTGCATCGGCACCGTCAATCAAAAGGAAGTCGGCGAAATCGATTCCATTTTTATAGATATTGACTTCAGAGGCATGGGCATCGGGGACGTTTTCATGCGCCGGGCCCTGGAATGGATGGAGACCCGGGCGGTGCAATCGAAAATGTTGACCGTGGCTGAAGGCAATGAAAGGGTTTTCGCCTTTTACAAGCGGTATGGATTTTATCCGCGGACCATCGTATTGATACACAAACCTTAAGTCGGGATTGAGACGGAATAATCATGAAACGAATAATAGTTTTTTGTTTAATTGGCTTGCTATGCTCCTGCGTTTCTACCAACCAAAATAATGCCAAAGTGACGCCGGTCCAAGGGAAAAACATTTTTCAAGGCGACATCTATCCGGTTGACAAACCTATCCAGATGAAGATTGCGCCGGCTCAGATCAAGGCGCAGATGCATTTTGTATTCGGAAAACCATTTCCTATCACGATCCGCCTTAAAACATCGGGGTTTGACCGGCAGTTGCGGTGGCTTGTCGAATATCGTAGCGAGGATACGTCGGATACCGTCATTAGAGGGAGTGTGATTACCAATGAGCAAGGCAAATCATTTGAGATGGAAAATCATTTTTCAATTGAAGGCGAAGATTCGGATGGATTTAAAGAATACGGCAATTGTTTATTTTTCATTTCATTTAATCTGTTTTTGCCCCAATTTAGTTCGGAGCCTGTAAAGAGCGGAGATGTGATATACGAATTTCCGGATTTACGCAAGTATTTTAGAGTATTTGGCGATGAAGACTTAAAGATCGAAATCGTATCATCAAGGGGGTAGGCCGTTTTGAAAGGTTGGGCTTACGAGAATGGGAGAAAAGTCTTGGTCGCCGACATTCGCGGGCAATCTACTTGGCGGGATATTGGCAAGTCGCCTTTGGAAATAAAATTAATGACGAGCGGTTACAGTTTGATTGATCCTGAAACCGGTCAGATAATCAAAGTCAACATTAGATATGCGCCGGAACAACAAAGGGATGATTTTTTTGAGACGCGTTACTCGGCGGAAATAGAATAAACGGGACAGGGGGTTTCAAGAGCCAAAAAATACCCCTGGTATTAATCGAAAATATTCCAGATTTCAGTAAAGCCATTTTTTACGACAGTCTCTTCGCGATATTCCCGATTCCAGGAATAAATAGAAGCAGAAAGGAAAAATGATTATGAATATTGTAGCGTTTATCGGCAGCCCGAGAAAAAAAAGCAATACGGACTTTTTAGTGGACGAAGTTTTGAAAGGGGCGGGGAGCAAGGGACATCAGTCTGAAAAGATCTACCTTTATCCCTATAATATGTCACCCTGTATCGATTGCCGCAAATGCAAGCAGGGTGAATTCGTTTGCGTGCTCAAGGACGACATGCAGGAATTGTACGAGGAGATCGACCGGGCCGATCTCCTGATTTTCGGCACGCCCAATTACTTTTACGGTCCCACGGCCAAGATGAAAGCGTTTGTCGACCGGCTCAGGCCTTATATCGCCAGCGGCAAGTTAAAGGGCAAGAAAGCAATCGTGGTCATTCCGGCGGCGGATGGTCCGGAAGCGTGCGGGCCGATGGTTGAGATGTTCCGGAAGTCGTTTGACTACTTGGGAGTGCAGTTGGTTGGAAAAGTTGTGGTGACCGCCTATGAAAAAGCGGAAATCCTGAAAAACGAGAAGGAATTGAAAAAGGCCTATGATTTAGGCGCTTCCTTGTGACCGATTTGTATGCGTTAGGGGGAATCATCTCAATCATTTGTTATTAGGCAAGGCCGGGGTATTATTTAAAACGTGGAGCCGGCAGCCGTCCATTTTCAATCCCTCTCCTTTGCTGCAGATGGTTGCATGCGTGAATTTGACAGGCAAGGGTATTCATTGAATTCATGATCCGAAGCAGCATTGCATATTAAAATTCGATTGTGAGCAACCCGGTTTTAAATGAAGCGATAGAACCGTCAAGACAGGAGGTTGAAAGTATGAAAGCGATCGAAACAACTGTTTTATTCGGCCTTTTTTTAGCGTTCACCGGTTGCGCAACCGTTAACGTAAAGTACGATTATAACTTGGCGGAAACGGATTTTTCTAAATACCATACTTTCCAATTTGCGCCCGCCCAGCCTCTCGAGAATGAGAATGAGCTGTTAGTGGAGCGAATCCG